>JBAUWG010000001.1:0-10713 GCA_049583675.1 Desulfobacterales bacterium
CAATCCGCCCGTTCAAGGGAGTGCGGGTGGCTGTTCCGCAAGGTCAGTCATTTGCCGCGGGCGAAAGATTCGCCCACTTAAAAACCGAATGGATCAAAAAACATCTTAAGAAAATAGCCGCCATTGAGAAACGGGCCGTGGCGCTGAAAGAAGGCCAATCCCTTGACAAGGAAGCGGCCAAAAAGCGCCTGGTGGATCGCCTCGATGAAATTTGCAAACAATACGGTTTTCGTTACAACAGGGTTTTTGTGAAAAATCAAAAAACCCGATGGGGAAGTTGCTCCGCTAAAAACAACATCAACTTAAATGTGAACCTGGTAAGACTCCCGGACGAATTAATCGATTACGTCCTTTTCCACGAACTGGTCCATACCACCGTCAAAGATCACAGCAAATTGTTTTGGGAAGAATTGAATAGGTTTGTAAAGGATCCGAAAAGCCTCGATAAAAAGCTTCGTCGATATACGTTGGGGTAAACGGTTCACGATTCTATGTCCGGGGTTCAAAGGTTTAAGATTCCAATTTTTTTTAAAAATTGAGGGTGTGAAACCCGGGCTAGAAGATATCTTCAATGAGATCATTCAAGGTTTCCTGAAGCCTGAAATCATCGGTCAACGGGAAGCATACAGCGCTTCGACAGGCGTCGTGAACGGGTATGCCCCGGCCGATGAGCTGGGCGGCATAAATCAAAAGCCGGGTGCTGGCCCCTTCCGTTAGCCCGTGCTCTCTAATGTTCCTTATTTTTCCGGCCAGCGACACCAGTTTTAAAGCCGTCTTTATGTCGATATTGCCTTCATGACTGACAATTTCAGCCTCTTTCGCGGCTTCGGGATAGCCGAACTCCAGAGAAATAAACCGTTGTCGCGTACTTTGCTTGAGGTCTTTCAAGACAGATTGATATCCTGGATTATAGGATATCACCATCATAAAGTCCGGGTGAGCCTTGATCGTTTCACCTTTTTTGTCAATGGAAAGCGTCCTTCGCATATCGGTTAAAGGATGGATCACCACCGTCGTATCTTTTCGGGCTTCGACGATTTCGTCCAGATAGCAGATGGCGCCCATGCGAACCGCCCGGGTTAAAGGGCCGTCCACCCATACGGTTTCATCTTTTTTCAAAAGGTAGCGCCCCAGAAGGTCTGAAGCAAACAAATCTTCATGGCAGGCCACGGTGATCAGGGGACGTTTGAGCTGATACGACATGTACTCCACAAAGCGAGTCTTGCCGCATCCGGTAGGCCCCTTCATCATGACCGGAAGCCTGGCATCAAAAGCAGCTTCAAACATCCTGACCTCATCGCCGGTGCTCAGATAGAAAGGTTCTTTTTGGATCAGATGCCCAACGGTTTCAAGTGATATTTTAGACGACATCGCTGCCAATTCTCCGAAAATATTTTATCAATTTAAGTCTCTGGCCGGATCAATACCGTATTTTTTCATTCGTTTCCAGATGGTTACCCGACTGACGCCGAGAATCCGGGCGGCTTCGGACTGATTGCCGCCGGCCTGCTGAAGAACCTTTAAAAATTTTTCACGGTCATGGGAAACGTGCTGATAACAATCAACGGGGTGTGAAACCAGTCCGGTTGTCTTGACTATTTTTGGCGGCAGATGCTGTTTCCCGATGGCTCCGCCCGGACAGAGAACAAAGGCGTATTCAATGGCGTTTCGAAGCTCTCTGACATTCCCCGGCCAATGATAAGTTAAAAGAATCTCCATGGCTTCGGGCGTGAGACCCAGAATTTTTTTATTGCTTTGGATAGAATTGTGCCGGATAAAACTCTGAACGATGAATGGCAGGTCTTCCATTCTTTCCGACAAGGTCGGGCAGTGGAGCGGAAATACATTGATGCGGAAAAAAAGATCTTCCCGGAATAACCCACTGCCAATTAATTTCTCAAGATTTTTGTTGGTTGCGGTAATGATGCGGACGTCGGCCGGGATGGGATGGTGGTCGCCAACGCGCTCGATTTCTTTTTCCTCCAGGACTCTCAGCAGTTTTACCTGGGTCGAAGGTGGGATATCCCCGATTTCATCAAGAAAGATGGTCCCTTCTTGGGCCGCTTCGAAACGCCCGATTCTCGTTCGGTCGGCGCCGGTATACGCACCTTTGACGTGACCGAAGAGTTCGCTTTCCAGAAGATTCTCATTCAACGCCGCGCAGTTGACTTTCACAAAAGGCTTGTCACGACGGATGCCGGCCTTATGGATTGCCCGTGCCACCATTTCCTTGCCGGTTCCGCTCTGGCCTTGAATCATGACCGGCGCATCTGATTGGGCGACATTGTCGATCAGTTCGAACAGATTTTGCATCACGATGGATTTACCCAGTATGCCGTGATACCCGTCATCCAGGTGGTATGTTTTTCTAAGCGCTGCGATTTCCTGCTGCTGGCGAATGATTTGTGAAATATCGGTCAGTGTCTCAACAGCAGCAATAATACTGCCGTCTTTATCTCGCAGAACAGATGCACTCTTGATAATATGAACGGTTCGGCGATCTTTGTGGGTAATCAAACATTTTTTGTTTTTGCTTTGACCAACCGAGAAGAGCTTGCACCATACCTCTTTGGGTCCCCCCTCTTTGATTTTACATCCCGTACAGTTTAAAATTCGGCAAGACTTTCCGATCAACTCTTCAGACAAATAACCGGTCAGCCGCTCGGCCGCAGGGTTTGCGGATATGATATTCCCTTCCAGATCAATCACCAAAACCCCGTCTTGTAAGGTTTCAATAATGGTCTCCCAATGACTGCCGATATCCATGCCGATTCTCCTTAAACTGTAAACATGTAAAGTTAACAGGTGTTAACATACCATCGAAACTGAATAATGCAAGAAAAAAACGATAAAATTAAATTTTATATGAATCCAGCCGGTTATATGGCCGTTCACTGTTTACTTTGCTGTTGGCACAATGATTGCTCCGGCAATCAGGGATCGCCGGTACTAGAAGTCATCTCAAAATTAGGATTTTCGGTCGAGATCACGGCGACGCCGAGGATCAACCCGCAGGCATACTCAAGTATGTCGAGGACTTGAGACAAGGGCTCAACGCCGATATCGGACGAAAAGACTTTTTTGAGATCGCTTCTCATAAGGAGATGGTCCGTACCTTACGCCGACACTAAACGACCTTTCGGTACAGGTTCCAAATTTGTAAAAGGAGGAAAAATTGAAACAGCGCAAAACATTAAAGGCGAGATATCTCGCAGGGATCTTCGGACTGCTCTTTTTGCTGTCTTTATTTTCTGCACCCGTTGTGTTTGCAGCAGACGATATTCAGACGCTGAAAGAAGAGCTGAAAAAAATGTCCCGGCAGATGGAAGAGCTCCAGAAAAAGATTGAGTCCATTGAACATACAGACTCCAAAAAAGCGGAAAAAATCCAGGAAATGGATAAACGACTCAACAAAGCGGAGCTGCATACGGCCACCGACAAGATTTCTTTTGGCATCGATTTTAGAACCCGGGCCGACAGCATTCACTACGAAAATCTCCAAGTGGCGCCGTCTTCTTTGACCAACGGATTTTTCGTCAACTATCCAGCCGGTTTTAACGGAGCAACGCTCAGCCAGGCACAGGCCGCCATTGCGGGGATGATCGCCGGCGGCATGGTTCCTCCCGTACAAAAATATGATGTGGACAATAACGTTATATACTCCAACCGGCTCCGCCTGGAAATGAAAGCCAAGGTCAACGATCAACTTGATTTCGCCGGTCGATTGGCGGCGTACAAGGTGTTCGGCGACAGCACCGGGGTCCAATTCTATGAAGGGAGCATAGGAAACATCACCTTGGACGGCAACACATCGAGCCAGCCCCACGGAGATACCATTCATCTTGAACGGGCTTATTTTAACTATAAAAACTATCTGGGATCGGTCCCCGTAAACCTTTCTGTGGGACGTCGTCCCTCCACCGAAGGTCCGCCTCTGGAATACCGAAATTACAGCCTTGAAGGCGGATCTCCTCTGGCAACTGTTATCAACTGGCAGTTCGACGGCGCTTCTTTGAACCTGGGCCTTGAAGATGTCACCAATATTCCGGGTTTTGCGTTGAAATTTTGTTACGGCGTCGGCTTTGAAGAGGGCTATGGAAACAGTACGTCGCTCAGCGCCGATTCTAGCCTGGATGACGTGCACATGGCCGGGCTCATCGCCACCCTTTTCGATAATGATGTCAGCAGCGCCGTGTTGAATTATGCCTATGCATGGGATATCACCGACGGGTTCACCGGCCTGACGGTCATGCCGTTTATCGCCTATAAAGACGATCTCAACAATGACGGCGTCAACGAGTATTATTTTCAAAAAAATTACGGCGGATATATCAGCCGGGTCGAACCGTCCACCAATATCGGCGACTGGCAGGCAGCCTCATTGCTCCTCAGAACAAACCTTTCCGAACGGTTTGGCCATGATATCGATCTCTTTTTATCCGGCTCCTGGAGTCATACGGACCCGTCTCGGATTTCCCAAAACCCATTTTACGAGTTAATGGGCCAGGGGCTTTTGAGCTCCAACGGTGAGCTCCAGAGCCAAGACGGCTACATGATCTATGCCGGCGCTATTTTCCCCATGCCGCTGCATGCCCGGCTGGGACTGGAATATAACTATGGGTCCAAATACTGGTTCAATTTTACAGGTGCCGAAGATTCTTTGGTCAGCAGTAAGCTGGCCACACGCGGACAGGTTTATGAAGCCTATTATATCCAGCCGATATTCGGACGGAATTTTTTCGTTCAGCTCGGCGGTCAGTACTATGATTACGATTATACCGGCAGCGGAAATCCACTGGGTGCACCGGTCGACATCGACTCATTAACCTCTTTTGATGCGGTCTTCCCGGTGACCGACAAAGTCTGGGATATCTATCTGTCGGCCACATTGCGATACTAAAGAGGTGCATTTTAACTTAATTCATAACGAGCGAAATGACATGAATACGGATTTTCAAAATTATTACAGCGCAGTTTTTGAACAGGAATGGCCCGCATGGCTGGCCGGAATGTTGATTGCCATCATCGCGTTGATGATCTTTCTTTGGGAAAGCCCTTGGACCATCGCAGCCGGATATAATGATTGGGGAAACTGGTTTTGGTATCTTGCAGGTGCATATCATAAACGTCCGCTGGATCCATGGTTCCATCCGGTTTCTTTATCGAATACCGGGATTTTAATCGGCGCATTTGTTTCAGCCCTGATGGCGAGACAGTTTAAGATCCGTCCGGCGCCCAAGCTCGAATATGCCAAAGGTCTTATGGGCGGAATATTCATGGGTATCGGTGCGTCAATGGCCAAAGGGTGTAACGTGGGCGGCTTTTTCTCCGCAGTCGCCATGTTATCTGCGGGCGGGTTTGCCATGATGATCGGCTTGGGTATGGGTGCATGGGTCGGTTTACGCTATCTTTTGTGGGAAATGGAGCATCTCCCCAGTCAGGCCGTCTATTCAAAACACAAAAATGGAACGGGAGTCAAGACCTTCGATTGGTTAAAAATCCAACCCTATGTCGGAGGTTTTGTGGCCGTTGGTGTTATTGCCGTCTTTTATATCTATGCGTTTATCAACAAAACTCAGGTTGGCGGATGGCTCTTTTTCGGTTTTTTGATCGGACTCATCATGCACCGCTCACGATTTTGTTTCGTGCGCGCCTTTCGAGATCCGTTCATGACCGGCGAGGCGAAAATGGTGAAAGCCGTGGCACTGAGTCTCATCATTTATTTCGCCGGAACATCTGTAATTAAAGGGGCTTATATCGTTGACCCGGGGATGGGAATTTATCATCCTTTTATACTGGGCAGTCTGATCGGCGGGTTCCTTTTCGGCATCGGAATGCTTCTGGCAGGGGGCTGTGCCAGCAGCACCTTGTGGCGTGTGGGTGAAGGGCAGACCAAACTCATGGTGACGATGGTTGCGTTTGCGCTGACCAATTCTTTAACCGCCAGATTTTTAGAGATCAGCGGGATCAACGGAAAGCTGGGGCACGACGTTTTCCTTCCGAATGTCCTGACCTGGCAAATCACGGTACCGCTTATATTGGCCTTTTTTCTCGCCTGGATTCTGATCGCCGTCTGGAATGAAAAAACCGAAAAGTTCGTTGTTTTTTAAAATGGTCACAAAAAATATAAAAAAAGTTGCGGTCGTCATCAGAGACGCGGACCAACAGTATGAAGGGCTTCGAACCAGCCTCGGTCTGCTGCTCGAAGCCGCGGAAGTTCAGATGTTTGTCCTCCACCATGAAATTGCGGACATGGATGAGGCCTATAAAGACAATATGGAATTTCTGGATGAAATGAACGGTGAAAGGTTTTCCAATAACAGTGCCAATGTGGAAAAATACGGATTTCAATATATGACTCTCGCGGATGTCGGCCGCAAAATCAATGATGCGGACCTTGTCATACCGTTTTGAGGATCACGAATGAAAGTGCTTAATATTTTAAGATCCGAGCCGGATGAAACCGTGGAAAAGCTTGGGGAAGCTGTTTCCAATAAAAATCAGTCCTCCGTAACCATGCTGTATGGCGGTCATGTGGACTGGGAAGGGCTCGTGGATGATATTTTTTTACATGACAAGGTGATTTGCTGGTGGTAGGCCCCGATGCCTTTGTTCAGAGGTATCCGTCGCAGATCATCCTAATGGATCGGTAATAAAGGCTATGGCTGACACATTGGGCATTCTCGTAAATACCGACAAGTATCTTGATTATGTGGTCAATCTGACCCGGGCCGCCCATTCAAAAGGAAAAGATGTTCAAATATTTTTTACCGGAAAAGGCGTGCTGCTCACGCTGAAACCGGATTTCGAGAAACTGGTGGGCAAAGCCAAACTGGCCATAAGCGACATCAGCTTCAGATCTTATGGATTGTACGGCCGTGAGCATGAAGTTCCCTGCGTGGGTTTCAAAGATTTTGCCACCCAGGCCAAAAATGCTGAAATGGTGGCCCTTATGGATCGATACCTGGTTTTTTAGATAATGCCCTAAAAACAACAAGTTAAATGTTTTAAAAACTTAAGGAGGAAACATGGGAAAAAGATTATTTTTAACGTTGACGGCGCTCGTTTTTGTATTCACCACCGCGGGCATTGGATTAGCAGATGGGCAAGGGAATCCGAGAAAAGGAAAATACACCTATCGAAAGGTCTACAAGGAGTGTTTCCAGCGGGGCGAGGTCTCTTCCCCCAGACCCCTTTTGAGTCCGGATACCAAAACTCAGTCCCAATGGAAGCGGACCTTTGAGGATAAAGATTTCAATCAGTTTAAATGCAACGCGGAATGGAGCAAATTGTCCGACAATGACTTGAACAACATCTATTCATACTTGCATGACCATGCTGCGGATTCCCCCTCTCCGGCAAAATGCAAATAATTTTTTGCCGGATATGATTTTTTGCCCCAAAGGCACAAAGACATAAATGCTATGATCTTGGGTTCTTTTCCGGTGTCCTTGTGCCTTGCGGCGATAAGGAGAAATGGCGACACAATGATGCGATTCACATGCAGACGCGTTTTTTATATAGTGGTGCTGTCCGTAATATCTTTTTTGTTCGTTACATCCATGCCGCTGCTTGCAAAACAGGATCAGGAAGCACCGGGTCTGGAACTGGCCCGGCAGGCGATAAAAGGCGACAAAAAACCCACCACCGCCGAGCACACCCAATTCAAAGTGTTAAAGCAGGCATTTACCTCCGGGCCTCAAATCAGTAAAGCCTGCATTTCATGTCATACAAAAGCGGCCGAGCAGTTGAAAGAAACGCTCCATTGGACATGGCTCGATCCCAATTCACCCAAAGATAATCAAAAGGGCAAAGCCGGCTATTCGCTGAACAACTTCTGTATTTCATCCAACGGGATGAATGATCATCACTGCAACGAATGTCACATCGGGTGGAATGCCCAAGGCAAACAGACCCAGATCGACTGCCTGAGATGTCATGGCCGAAAAAAGATCAACTGGGAAGAGGTCTTTGAGGATTACAAATATTTTATAAAATCCAAAGATCCGGAGGAGAAGGCCCTTGCAAAAGAAGCCCAGGCCGAAATCCAGGAAGCGGCCCAGAGTATCGGACGACCCACGCGCCAAAACTGTGGATCTTGCCATTTTTCCGGCGGCGGCGGTGACGGCGTCAAGCATGGTGATCTTGATCCATCTTTAATTCATCCCAATAGATCACTGGATGTTCATATGGGATACGACGGACAAAATTTTGATTGTGTCCGGTGCCATACCACTGTTGCACATAAAGTGGCGGGACGGATATACGGCACACCGGCCTCCGAAACCCGCCACAGCCTTCTCGAGCATGATATGGAGCCAAAGATCATGTGTGAATCATGTCACAGCGATAAACCCCATAAAGCCGGTGATAAAATGAACGACCATACAGACAAGGTGGCCTGCCAATCTTGTCATGTTCCTGAAATCGCAAAAGCATTTCCGGTTCAGGTCTGGTGGGACTGGTCCCGGGCAGGCCAAAAAAAAGACGGAAAGCCTTATGAAATCAACGGGCCCTTCGGAAAACCGGTTTATGCTTCGACCAAAGGCGAAACAAAATGGGCAAAGGATGTCATCCCGAAATATTTCTGGTTCAACGGTTCCATCGAAGGGGTCACGGCCAAAGACATGATCGATCCGAGCAAACTGGTGAAGCTGGCCTGGCCCAAAGGCGACAAGAACGATAAAAACGCCCGTATTTTTCCCTTTAATTTGCACCTGGGTATGCAGCCGTATGATGCGGTCAACAAGACAATGGCCGTGCCGCTGTTATCCGGAGAGCATGGCTACTGGACGACGTTCGATTGGAAGGATTCCATTGGGCGCGGCGCAAAACATCTCAACCTTCCATTCAGCGGCAAGATCGATTTTGTAAAGACCGGCTATGTCTTCCCCAGCACCCACATGGTGGCGCCAAGAGAGCAAGCGCTGAAATGTAACCAATGTCACACCCGGCCGGCCGGCCGTCTGGCCGATCTTGCGGGATTTTATATGCCGGGACGCGACAGATTCAAATTCATCGACATCGCCGGATGGGCGATTGTCCTCTGCTCCTTTGGCGGCATTGCATTACATGCATTGGGCAGAATCTTTACCAACGGTCGGAAGAAGGAGAAGTAATCGATGCATTCCATAAACATGGTAACCACTTATCTATACACCCGCTACGAACGTTTCTGGCACTGGCTGCAAATGGTTCTGATCGTATTATTGCTCCTAACCGGTTTTGAAATCCACGGGGCCTACTCGCTGGTAGGATTTAAACAGGCCGTCCATATCCATAATTTTGTCGGCATCACCTGGCTGATCGCTTTCTCCTTTTTCGTGTTCTGGGTGTTTACGACCGGCGAATGGAAACAGTATGTGCCCACCACCAAAAAGTTATTTGCCGTCATTCGTTATTACGGCCATGGCATATTTAAAGGCGAATCGCATCCGGTGCCGAAACGAAAAGGCGCCAAACACAATCCTTTGCAGCGGCTGACCTATCTCTCACTGGCCGCCATTCTGCTTCCCGTCCAGATGATCACGGGAATTCTCTACTGGACCTACAATTTTTGGGAAACGTGGCGGCTTGGCTTTCTTTCGTTGAAAGTCGTGGCGCTGATCCATATGACCGGTGCCTTTTTCATCCTGACATTTATCGTTGTTCACGTGTATATGACCACCACCGGCCACAGCGTTCTGGCTCATGTAAAAGCCATGATTACCGGGTGGGAAGACATCGAAGAGGGGGTGGAAATCGAAGATTGGGAAAAAGCCTCCCACGTCCGGTTTTCTAAAACCGTATCTGCGGAAAAAGGATAAAAATCGGTCTTTTTCAAGCCAGCCATACGGGATGTATCTCGCCCACCGTCTCTTTCACGGATTTCAGCGCCTGAAGCAGCCGAATGTACATCAAAGCAAGCCCGATATTTTCGGTTAAAATCATTAAAGAATCCAAATCCCTTTCAGAAATATCCCACTTTTCGTAGTGATACAGGCGTAAAACCCCGATGAGTTTGCCGTGCAATTTGACGGGAAGGGATATAATGGCACGGATCCCTTCTTTTTGGGCGTCTTTGGGGTACTGGAGGCGGTCTGATGTCGCCACATCCCGGATAACGACCGGTTCTCCCCTTAACTGATGGTCAAGACTTTTTTTAACTAAAACAGGCCCCTTGTTCATATAGTTGATGCTCAGCCCAAAGCTGGCCAGGGCTTCAAGTTCCTCGGTATCCGGGTTGAGTACAAAAATCGTACACCCCTTGATCCCCAAGGCCCCTACCAATAGATGCGTCAATTGCGCCGCCATATCCTCCAGGTTATTGGAAGCGGCAATGGCACGAGTGACCACTTTATAAATATCGATATTGATTCTGTCTTCGGCAGCCATGGAATTCCTCCTTATATGTTCCGAACGTCAATAAAGAATATTCTTTTTTCAGTTTCCTTCTCATGAATGCAGGTGCGGCTAGGATACGATGCATATGGTCGTATCTTTCAGCGCCGCCACAACTTTGCTGAAAACGCTCCCGGTAAAAAACCGGGCAATTTTACCGGGCTTTCGATTTAATACCACCACATTAAAACGACCATTGTGGGCAAGGTCTATGATGTCTCCGGCAACATCCTTTTTTTTCGGTTCAAACACAATGTGAATTTTATCGTCTCTGAACCCCTTTCCCGACAGATGGCTTTTAATGGTTTTCAGCTCGTCATCCTGTTCATTGAT
>JBAUWG010000002.1:0-1767 GCA_049583675.1 Desulfobacterales bacterium
GGTCTGAGGTCGGAAAGCGAAGGACCAGAGGTCGGAATGCAGAGGGACGTGTTCAATGCTCAGAAAATCAGAGGCAGATAGAAGCATGATGGAAGACGGAAGAAAGGTTGATAGGTATTTTCGTCCATCTTCCAAGCGAAGCGGCTTGCCTCGGCGTAGCTTGAAGAGCGAAGACGGGTCGTCCCACCGGGCCGTGGGCCCCACGGGCCGGAGGCCATCGTCTATCGGTTCTTCTTTTTGGCGCTGGTGGTGGATCACCGGGGGAAAGGAGTGTGCCGGCCGGTTCGAATCAGGCTGAATTTGTTTAAATAAAAAACAATCAAAAACCGCGGGCACTTCGAAGCCCGCGGTTTTTTTTTGGGGTTTAATAACCAATAACGAATCACGAATGACCAATCCAGCGGCCTTGAGGAGGAGAGACCATGCTCATTGTAATGGATAAAAAAGCTACACAGGAACAAATCGATGCGGTTATCGCTGCCATTCAGCAGCGGGGGTTTACGGCGCGTCCCATTCCCGGGGGTGAACGGATGTCCATCGGCATTTTGAACAATAAAGGGCATGTGGACGGGTCGTCCTTTTTAGGGCTGCCCGGAGTCAAGGATGCCATACATGTGACACGGCCCTACAAACTGGTCAGCCGTGAATTTAAACCTGAAGACACCATCGTTCAGGTGGGGGATGTATCCGTCGGCAGCTCGAACCTGACGATAATTGCCGGTCCATGTGCTGTTGAAAGCGAATACCAGGCCCTGACCATCGCGGAGCATGTCCGGCGCAGCGGTGCACAGCTCTTCAGGGGCGGCGCTTTTAAGCCCCGCACCTCGCCGTATTCCTTTCAAGGGCTTGGCGAAAAGGGGTTGAAGATTCTTGCCAAGGTTCGCCGGGAAATCGGGATGCCGGTGGTCACCGAGGTGATGGATCTTGAAAAGATCGATCTCGTGGCGGAATATGCCGATGTCATCCAAATCGGCACGCGGAACATGCAGAATTTCAGTTTATTGAGAAGAGCCGGCAAAGCCAGCAAACCGGTTTTGCTTAAAAGAGGCATGGCGGCGACCATCGACGAATGGCTCATGGCCGCGGAATATATTATGGAAGGCGGAAACTCACAGGTCATTTTATGTGAAAGAGGCGTGCGGACGTTTGTTCATCACAGCCGGAATACACTTGATCTTTCCGCTGTTTCCGTCGTAATTAAAGAAAGCCACCTGCCGATTATCGTCGATCCCAGCCATGCCGCGGGACAACGCGACCAGGTGATTCCTCTGGCCCGGGCCGCGGTCGCCGTGGGCGCTCACGGGCTGATGGTCGAGGTGCATCATGCACCTGAAGAGGCGCTCAGCGACGGCGCCCAGTCGCTTTACCCGGATCAGTTCGAAAAAATGTGCCGGCAGGTTCGATCCATCTTCAAAGATCTGAAAGAAGGGGAAGGCCTTCGGCCGTTATAAGTGAGGCCTGCGGCCGTTATAGGCTGAAGGACCGGGAACTTTGTTCCCTTGAGGATTGAGGCAAGGGCGAAAGACGATGGCTTTGACGTTTTTGTCTCAAACCTAAAGCGAAGCGCTCCTAAAACCTAACGCGCCGAAGGCTATATAGCGAAGCGCTCCTAAAACCTAACGCGCCGAAGGCGATTAATTATGCACATCGAGATACTCACTACCGGAGATGAAATACGAACCGGCGCGGTGATCGACAGCAACTCGACACACATCGCACAGGTGCTTTTGGAAAACGGTTTCAGTGTCGTCAGGCACACGTGTGTCG
>JBAUWG010000003.1:0-5286 GCA_049583675.1 Desulfobacterales bacterium
GTCAATACATATCTACAACCTAAAAAGTGTCAAAAATATAACGCTTTGTCACAATCCCCACCTCCGGGCATGATAACATGCAGTATATTTTATGAAAAAACAGGGTTATCACGGGATGAAGCACATCAATTCAGGCATCTCCCTGCCCTTTTGGATGAAATTTTTCATCGAGCAAGAACATGGCATAATTTGTGCTAACATGAGAGATGGACCGATGTTTTTTCGCATCCTTAAAATAAATGCAAATGGAGTTAGCGACATCGTTGATTTTCGGCCGGGAAGAATAGAGGGAGCGACCAATGGCAACCGCCCAGGGATTACTGAATAAATTTTCCATAGCAAAAACGCTGCCCCATATCGCCATCCACCTGAACAGACTCATTGCCGACGACAACAGCACTATGCATGATATGGAAGCCATCATTAAGATGGATCCGACCATGGTCTTGCGAATATTGCGTGTGGCGAACAGTCCTTATTTTGGACTTCGGCAGAAGGTCAGCAGTATTTCCAGGGCGATTGTCGTCATCGGCATCAACAACTTGCGGAATATGATCGTGACGGATTCTTTGAAAAATATCTTCAAGGAAACACAACCCAATGCCGCTTTTTCAAGAAATCTGTTGTGGCTCCATTGCGCGGCGGTCGCTATTTGCAGCCAGATGATCATGGAACGAATTTTCGGCCAAAATGGTGAAGATGCATTTTTGTGCGGAATTCTTCACGACATCGGCATGATCGTCGAAGATCAGACAGCACACGATTTATTCCTCAAAGCATGCGAGTCTCGTTCCGGTCAATCCCTTTCGATCAGCTTCTATGAAAAAGAAGTGATCGGCACGGATCACTGTGAGATCGGGTATCTGCTGGCAAAAGACTGGCAACTCCCTGCTGAAATCTGCGAAGGGATTCAGAAACACCATCAACAATTGGACCGCGTATCTCCTTCAAGCATGACCGGGGTGATACAGACAGCGGATTACATCGTATCTAGTTTGAATTACCCGGCCATTCCCGGAATGAAAAACATGCTCTCACCTCCCCTGACCCTGCAAATCCGAGACAATGTTAAAGAATATAAGGCACTGGTCAGAGATTTGCCGGAGGAGATGTCAAAAGCAAAAGATCTTTACGCACACAGCGAGGAGCAGACTTAATGGATGTCCCGGTAGATATTTTCAGCGAATTTACAGACCACGAATCAGAATTGATAGAATTTTTATCTTTCCTGAAAGCAAAAATGCCGGAAGGTCTATTTCAACTGATCTCAAATCCTGACACATCATCCGTCCTGGGAGACACGCTTCAAATTTCAGCCAAGATGCGCGATACCATTTTAGATCGCGTTCAAAAAGAAGAAAGGGTCCATGCTTTTGAAATCAGCGAACACGCGATCGTGTTTGCCTCGTTTATCAATGAGCTCAATGTGACGCTGTTGTATCATCGGCCAAAGCAGACCCCGTGTTCATGCATTGATCCGGATCGGTCAACGGCTGTTTCACTGTGTATCCAGCTGTTTCTATCTCATATGAGGTTGCGTCAGGAACAGGAATTTTTGGAGACACTACAAAAACAATATGAACGGAAAATCCGTGTTCTCGAAAAAAAATATCAAGAGATCCAGGAAGATAATCACCGCGGATATCAGATCATTCAAAAACAGCAGAATCAATATTCACAAACCTTAAAATCGGAAATTGCCCGGCAAACCGCTCAGCTTCGGGACGCCAACGAAAGTCTGAAGCAGGCGCGTGAAACTGCAGATAGCGCCAATCTGGCCAAAAGCCAGTTCCTGGCCAACATGAGTCACGAAATTCGAACACCGATGAATGGCATCATCGGTTTTACCGAAATGCTTCTTGATACCGATCTGGATCAAAATCAGCATGATTTCGTGGAAACGATTCATAGAAGCGGTGACAACCTGTTGTCATTGATCAACGACATTCTCGATTTTTCAAAGATAGAAGCCGGAGAACTCGATTTTGAAAATACAGAATTCGATCCAATGCTTATTGCATACGATGTTTGCGAACTGACGCTCCCAAAGGTTCAATCAAAGCCTGTGGAGATTCTTTGCCGCCTCGGAGATAATCTCCCAACCCTTGTCAAAGGAGACCCATTACGATTTCAGCAGGTCATGATGAACCTGATGGGTAATTCGGTTAAGTTTACCGAATCCGGTGAAATCGAGATCTATCTGTATGTTGAAGATGAATCGGACCACCGGGTAAAGATTCATGTCGTTGTCAGGGACACGGGGATCGGTATCCCCGAGGATAAATTGTCCGCCATCTTCGCACCGTTTAAGCAAGCCGATGGATCGACCACCCGAAAATACGGCGGTACGGGTTTGGGACTTTCAATATGCAAGCAGATCTCAAACAAAATGGGCGGGGATGTATGGGTCAAAAGCCCGGCCGATTTTCCATTGATGCGCAAAACCCATCAAAGCCGGGATGACGTCAAATGCCATGGTATGGATGGCCCGTCCATGAGCGACCGTCAATGCGGGTCGGATTCCGGAACCACCTTTCATTTTACGGCATGGTTTGAAAAAAGCAATGCACCTGCAGCGACAAAAATAATGCCTTCAACACTCGCCAATCGGAAGATACTCGCCGTCGATGACAATCCAAATGGATTACACATATTAACCGACCTTCTGACGTCTGCGAAAATGGATGTCATTGCTACGCGAAAAGGCAATGAAGTTTTGTCATTACTTCAAAAAGCGTTAGAAGACGATTACCCCGTGGAAATTTGCATCATCGACACACTCATGCCGGAAATGAGCGGGTTGGACATCGCAAAGAAAATCCGCGATTTCACGTCTTCTAATTCCGAACATCAATATTCCATCCGCAATCTCACGTTGATTGCGTTATCTACTTTGTTGAATCGTGATGAAAAAAAATATACGGACATTGGTTTTGACGACATTTTAACGAAGCCGGTTCGAAAAGAAAAACTGTACCAGGTGCTGGAAAAGGCCGTGAGCAAGCGCCGGGCAATGGATGATGAGACACATCAAAAAAATGTGAAGATTCACGATCACGAAAAAACTCTACCGCCGGTGCCCGCCGGAAATGATCATCCGGCATATATACTTCTGGCGGAAGACAATCCCATCAATCAGAAACTGGCAAAGATGATGCTGGTTAAAGCCGGCTATCAGGTTGAGACGGCCGATACGGGAAAAGAAGCCGTTGAAAAATATATGGCGTCATCTGAAAATTTCGATCTCATCTTAATGGATATGCAGATGCCTGAAATGGACGGCATAGAAGCCACCCGGCTCATACGGAATTGGGAAGTCAAAAACAAGCACCGGATTCCCATTGTTGCATTGACGGCCAATGCCATCAAAGGAGACAAAGAGAAATGTCTTAAAGGCGGCATGGATGACTATATTACAAAACCGATCGATAAAGATCTCTTTTTTGAAGTCATCGAAAAACAACTGGCTATGGATGGCAGAGGGCAGAGGGCAGAAGACCAGAGGTCGGAAGTCAGGAATTAGGAAAGAGAAAAGAGGTAGGGCAGAGATCAGGCCACCTAACTCACGGCGGATAGAGAGTCGGAAGTCTGTGGGGCGAAGCGATATTATCAATCATCAGTCAACAATCATAGACCATCAATCCATAGAGGCGCAATCGATATCGATAATTTTGCTGTTGATATAATCCTTGGTTTTATATCTTGTCACCCGCTTTAATTTCCGAGTGATGTTTCCCATGCGATCAACTTGTTCTTTAATCGCTTTGATATTTTGATAGAGCGGATCGTTTTCTTGAATATTCATCAGCATAAGCTCGGAATTTCCTGAAATCGCCTGCATCGGCTGGCTCAGCTCATGGCATATCGCGCCGGTCATTTCAAAGATCACTTGAAGTTTTTCTCTTTCGATCAAAGCGTTCTGCAATTCGACCATACGCCGGCCGACATCGATTCTCGCCCGCAATTCATCCTTGTTAAACGGTTTTGCGATGTAATCGTCGGCACCGGCGCTGAGGCCTTCAACAATATCATTTTTATCATCCCGCGCCGTCAACAGAATAATATACATGGGTTCGACATTGTCCCTGTCGCGAAGCTCCCGGCACAATTCAACGCCGTTTTTCCCGGGCATCATCCAGTCCAGAATCATCAATCGGGGCGCATCTTTTTCCTGAAGTTTTTCCCATGCCTCGTTTCCGTCCCGCGTGGAGGTCACTTCATAATTCCACTTGACGAGAATCGACTCCAAAATACGCCGAGATGTTGTATTGTCTTCTGCGATTAATATTTTCATAATTTGCTCATGTCGAAATCAGCGAAACAGCCGACCCAATTCATTTTTTAATACGTCTAACTGAGTATTGAGTTCCGTGAAAAGTAATTTCGCTTCAACCATGTCTCCCGAGCGGCCGGCCGTCTCGATTTTTTCCGCTATTTCCTGCAAGACCACCGCGCCCACATTCCCGGCCGCGCCTTTGATGAGATGGGCTTCTCTCTTGACCAGAAGTTCGTCTTTTTTATCCAGCGATTGTTTTAACGCATCCAGATTTAATGAGACTTGATGTAAAAAGTCATGGACAATCTCCTTTGACAGTTCTTCATCTCCCATGAGGCGATACAAGAGTCCGTCCCAGTCAAAGACCCTATGACTTGAAGATGAACCATCCGTGGTGCCACCGGCTGACGGAGGCGCTTCTTTTTTCCGGTCCTTATCTATTTTCAGTTCGTTTTTCATAGGTTTAACGGTTCAAAGTTCCGGGCAGTGCGCCTGCGGCGGCGTTAAGTTTTAGGTTCGCTTCGATATGATAACCTGCAGCGGCGTTAGGTTTTAGGAGCGCTTCGCTTTAGGTTTGAGGCAAAAACGTCAAAGCCATCGTCTTTCGCCCTTGCCTCAATCCTCAAGGGAACAACGTTCCCGATCCTCCAACCTCCAACGGCCGCAGGCCCTGCCTCCGACCTCTGATCTTTTATTTTCTCACCTTCTATCCCTTTGCCTTCCCTCTTCCATCATCCCCGCGGAGCGGTCGTCCCTCGTCCTTTCCCCTATGCCCTATGCGCTATGCTTTCCGTCCTCTGTCATCCGTCGTCTGTCCTCTGGTCCTTCGTTCCTCTTCCCTCGTCCCTCGGTTTTCCCCGTCCTCTGTCATCCGTCGTCTGTCCTCTGGTCCTTCACTTTCCGGTCCTTTGCCCTTCTGACCTTCTTAACTTCTCACCTTCTGTTCTCGGCCGTCTGTGTCAATTGATAATAAATCGTTCTGAGATACCTTTTTGACTCGAACATGGGAC
>JBAUWG010000004.1:0-7441 GCA_049583675.1 Desulfobacterales bacterium
CGGCAGCATCGGCCCGAGGCACAAGCAAATATATACCCAGCAATGAGGCTAAAAGGGCAATACATATATTTCTGGCTGAAAAATTCATATATCTATATAAAAATGATATTTGAAGAAAATTAATATACGACATTGTCGCAGGTGTCAATATGAAATATCACTATGAGAGATTTTCTACATGGTTGAGATAATAAAATAAGGGATCGCTGCAACAACGACCCCTTATTATCCGGCTAAAAGGTGGGAAAAGAAATATCTGCGGGTTATCCCGGAAATCTAATGGTAATTTCTGATTTATCCTTTTTTGCCTTGAATTTGATATTGAGCTCAAGGCTGTCGTTTCGCAGGCCCAATGCGAGGGGAATTTTCCCTTTGTCTGCTTCGATATGGGTGATTTCACGAACCGTATCCACAATTTTTTTACCCACCTCTTCTCCCGGAGACGGCAACTCGGTTTTACGGTATTCGGCGACCACGCGAACCTGTCCGTCAGGGTCACGGGTGATGGTGATTTCTTCGGCATTGTTGTTGACGCCGTGAAGGGCGGCAAGGGCCAGCCATTTAACAGCGGCTTCGTCTTTATCTTTTTCGTTTTTAACAATGGACATCTCTTTCAGGGGATCGCCGGTGGCATAGCAGTCACACATTTCCTGAACCCTGAGATGTAAACTTCGTTTTTCTTTCATTTCGAACCTCCTTTGGTGCCTATTCATCCACATTCATGTAGGGTGTTCAATTCCATGGCGCATCATCCGCCGGCGGTCTGCGGAAAAGCCGTGTTGGCATAGAGATACTCCATCTTTTCTTTATGTTTCAACTCTTCATTGGCCATTTTCAGGAGCATTCCTTTGATATTGGCCGCATCATGCATGCTGGCCAGCTCCGTGTAAAAGCGATGCGATCTGAGCTCCCTGTGGGAGGCGATCAGGTAGATATCTTCTCTTTTCGTCTCTTTAGTGATTTCGGGTTCTTCGAGATATTTCGATATCTTGTAGTCCACAACATCGGTCATCCTCAATGCATCCGGGCCGTAATCTCCTTTGCGGTAATTGACGAGAAACGCCTTGTGTTTCTTTTCTTCATTGGCAATGAACTCAATGGTATCTTTAATGCTTGGATCCTCCAATTTACCGATGACATCCATGTAAAAGTCGTAGGCTTTTTCTTCTCTTTGAATCGCTAAATCAATGACTTCCGATAGTGGTTTGTCCATAACCTTCCTCCTTTCCCGAACATTAATTTGATAAAGAACCCATTGGAAATATTACTATTAAAATAGATACAAAATTTTCTATGTCAACGGCGAGTCATCATTATGTGAGAATCGAAGCGTGGGAATTCCGAACAGGGGATAGCGATGATCGACATTCCCGATGCCCAGCCCCAAGATATCCTGGCTGCAGAATATTTGCAATGAATCAAAAAAATCGCTGAATCCGTAGGAGAGAACAATATCGATTAATCCGTCGAGACGGTCTTTTTCCGTGATTTGAGGCGGCGGCGCAATCCCTTGGGGTTCTTCTTCTCGAATGCGCCATCTCATTTTCCGAACGGCTTTGCGCCATAATTCGATTTGCTCGGAAACGGATAAAATGGAGGGGCTCGAAATTTTGGGCGTTGTTTTTAAAAGTTTATTTAGGATTTTTATCACAGGTCAATCGCAACTTTATCTTTGGCAAATTCACTTTTAAAAGCAAATCTTTTTTTGATAGATCAGTTGCCTCAAATCTTGGGCGAATTTGAAGAACGCTTCCTGTTGCTTTTATCTTTGTTGGATCTGTTCATTACTCAAACAACCCATCATGTACCCATTATTTCTTGAACTTTAACGGATATTCAATATCCATGATGATGCGTCGCCCGGATATCGGCTTTATTGAAAAAGACTTGATACGTTGTGGCATTATGAGTTAAGTATATATATAGAAGCAATAAAGTCAACTCCAGCTGCGGTTCGCATTGTCACCGTTTCATCGGTATTTAGATACGAAACCGGAGCTGACAAACGAATATGCAGGAAAAATGTATGAGCAATTTTTATGTTGACGATGCGGATCAAACGACCGTCGTTTGCCCCAAATGCGGCTTTGCAAAACAAATAGACACAACGAAATACAAGGGTACTCAAAAAAAACTGAAAGCCAAATGCAAATGCGGTGAAGTTTTTAAATTCACCATCGAATACCGGAAATACTACCGTAAGAACGTCAGGCTTCCCGGCGAATATCATGTTCAGGAAAGCGGCGATCAAGGAGAGATCATCATTGATAATCTTTCCTTGGGTGGCATTCAGTTTGAGACTTTAAAGCAGCATCGTGTGTCCCAGAACAATATTTTGACCCTGAAATTCAGGTTGGACAATACCGCGCGAACCGAAATTCACAGGTCGGCAAAGGTCATGTGGATAAAGGGGCATAATATCGGCGCGGAGTTTATCGATCCGAAATTATTTGAAAGGGATTTGGCCTTTTATCTGAGGTCGTAATCCAGCAGGAAAATATCGATCCTTTTTTACCCGACGAGCCTGAATGTTCAGCCGGTATTTACGTCCAGATTTTTGAGGATCAAACCTGATGAAGCTGACGATTTATAAAAAAATGATGCTGGGTTTCGGGGCCATCATAGTTATCATGATCATCGCCAGCGCCTATATCCTTTTCGAATTGAGTTCGGTTTCCAATTCAGCCAAAATGACTCTTACGGACAATGTCGAATCGGTGGATCTCGCCAAGCAACTGCAGGATATTCTCCACGATGAGGCCGAAGATATTCAAAAATACCTTATTTCCCATGATGAAACCTATTTTTCCTTGTTTTATTCCAGTAGCCAGCGATTTGACCATTATTTAGGGTTGCTGCTTCGCGCGCAGTCAGATAAGACCGGCCGTTCCCTTATCAGGAACATGCGCCGAACCCATAACACATTTCTGACCGGTATACAGAATGTGAGAAGCCTTCAAACATCGGAAAACAAATCAGAGCCAATCCGTCTGAATGTGGATGCCGTGGAGACGTTGAATCGGTCCCTTGATCATCTGATCACCATCAATCGGGGATCCATTGAAAATGCCATGTCCAGAATGAAGGCAACGACAACCCGTTCCACTAAAATAGCGCTGCTGCTGATTATCGGAACTGTTCTGGTGGCAGTTTCAGCCGCATTAGTCATTACTCGAACCATCACCAGACCCATCGACGATCTGATAAGGGGAACACAGCAAATCGCACAGGGTAAATTTGAGCCGGTCCAAGTCTCTTCCAATGATGAAATTGCATTGCTTGTCGATGCGGTTAATGATATGAATTATAAAATTAAGGATATCAATGAACTGAGAACCCATATGATACAGCAGATTTCCCATGAGCTCCAAACCCCTTTGCAGGTGATGCTCTCTGCACACGACATTCTGAAAAGCCAGTGTGCAGCGCAGCTCAGTCATGAACAACTTCAGATGCTCGACTCCATTCGGCGGGGCATCAATAAACTGGCAAGCTTCAGCAGGCAATATCTTGATCTGGCGAAAATTGATTCCGGTATGATGAAATATCATATGGAATGGACGGATCTTTCCCGGATCATTGGGCCGCTTTTTGAAGATGCCAAGCTCATTGCCGAACCCAAAAATATTAAACTGGAAATGACAACCCTTCCTGTTCCGAAAATCAGGGCGGATTCAAAAAAGATCGCCATTGTTGTCAGCAACCTGCTCAGCAACGCAATTAAATATACAAAAAGCAATGGGAAGGTCAGCGTGAAAATCGGTCCCTGCAGCTTGGGCGTCCAGGTGGAAATACAGGACTCGGGAATAGGTATCCCAGAGGAGGAGTTGCCCAAAGTATTCACAAAGTTTTATCAGGCCGGCAATACGGCCAGAATAAAGAGCGGGGGGACCGGTGTCGGTTTAGCCCTTGTAAAGGCGTATACGGAAGGTCACGGCGGCAAGGTGTATGCCGAAAGTTCCATCGGACGCGGTTCGACATTTAGGATTGAACTGCCGGCCGAACTCGAAGAATTCCAGGGGCCGGCAATAAATCTGCCCACCAAGTCGCAAGGACATGCTTATGAAAATTCGTAATGTGTGCATGATCATGTTGTGTTTTTTCATGGCGGGGTGTGTTTCGGAATTACAAGGTTCAAAGTCTGAATCAGAGGCCCGGAATTTCATGGTCCGTGCGGCAACATATGAGAAGGCCAACGCATATCCCCAAGCCCTGCAGGATTATACCGAAGTGACCAAGCGGTATTCATCCACAAGTTACTACAAACGAGCCGTTTGGAAATTAGCGATCCTGAATATTTATCCGGAAAACCCTGAAATCAGTGACACGGCCGCCCGTGATTGGTTGCAGGTTTATCTTAGGCTCCACTTGTCTAATCAAGAAAAGGAAGCGGCAACCGCGTGCCTGTCATTGCTGGAAAAAATTCATAATCTAAAGGCCGACCTATCCGATATAAATACACAAAAAGACAAGATCGCATCGGATGCCCAAAAACAGTCCAAAGAGATGGAGGCCGATGCTCAGCGGGTAAAAGAATTGGAAACAGAGTTGGCGCACTCTTGGGATGAACTTCAAAAAATGAAAGCGGTGGATGTACAGATGCATCAGAGCCGGGCGGATCAAAACAAAGGCAAGCCCTCGTCATTGCTTCAAAAGTTCCCGGAGCCCGAAAAGGACACGGGCAAAAAAGAACCGCAGGGTAACCGGAATGCGCCTGAAAAATCCATAGAGTTTTATCCCTACGCGATTCAGGTCGGTTCTTATCGAGATAAAAAAGACTCGCTGCGGGAGGCGATGATATTAAGGGAAAAAGGAGAGTCCGTATGTGTTTCCCATGCCCTAATTGCGGGGAAAGGAGAGTGGTACCGCGTCATCGTCGGCTTTTATCAGACGCCTCAAGAAGCGCAAAAGGCGGCAATGGAATTGAAAAAGCGAGAGTATCGGAATGCCTTTGTGATTAGACGGCCCTTTGCCATAGAGGTCGGCGTTTTTTCCGGTAATGAAAAACTGAAAAACATTAAAACCCAACTCATTACAAATGGGTATTCGGCATATACCCTCCCAATCAGAGACGTCAATAATAAATTCAGGCTTCTTGTCGGTGCCTTCTACGCCGAAAATGAAGCCGAAACAGTCACCAAAAATTTACAGAAAGAGGGATTAAAACCCAAAGTGGTCCGGCGGTAAATCGACGCGTCTGCCAGATTCTTCACCGACAATACACCTCGATCCCCGAAACAAGTTAGCTGCTTCGCTTATAACTGGAATGTTGGAATAAAGGAAGAAACCTTGCAGCAACCGGCCAAAAAAACATCGAAAGCAGTGGTGAAGGCGATGGTTTTTGTGGTCTTTATCGTCGCCGCCATTCTCCTCATCCGTTTTACCCCGATCAAAAATTATCTCAATGCCGGGACATTGGGCCGTTTTCTCCAAGGCGCCGGTGTGTGGGCGCCTGTGGTGTATATGCTGATCTATGCCGTGGGTGTTTGTCTTTTTGTGCCCGGTACGTTGTTAACCGGTCTGGGTGCCGCCATATTCGGGGCCTATCGGGGATTTCTATATGTCTGGATCGGCGCGATGATGGGCTCCGCCGCTGCATTTTTAATCGGGCGGACCTTGGGGAGAGACTTTGCCGCCTCTCTGATCGGGGATAAACTGAAAAGATACGACGATGCCATCGAACGCAACGGATTCGCGACAGTACTGTATCTCCGATTGGTCTATTTTCCGTTTACGCCCATGAATTTCGGTATGGGACTGACCAAAGTCCGATTTTGGGACTATGTTGCCGGAACCGGACTGGGTATCATCGTGGGGACATTTGTCTTCACCTTTTTCATCGGAACATTGAAAGATGTATGGACTTCCGGGAATTGGGGGGAACTGATATCCTTTAAAGTGTTCTTTTCAATAGGACTCTTTATCTTCTCATTTTTCATTCCCAAGATCATCAAAAGGATAAAGGGCGAAAAATAGAATCTCGATAAGTCAAAATATGTCCTCGATATCTAAAGAACGCCTGATCATCTTCACCCGTTATCCGGAAACCGGCACCACGAAAACCCGAATGATCCCGATCATGGGAGAGAAAGGCGCCGCAAGACTTCAGCGCGAGATGACGGAACACGTTGCGTCACAGGTGGTTGGGTTGTCGGCATCAAAAAACCTGACCATAGAGATCTGTTACGACGGCGGAAATGAAGATCTCATGCGAAGATGGCTCGGATCGGAATTCGAGTATGTTTTGCAAAAAGGGGATGATGTCGGAGAACGGATGCAGCAGGCTTTTGAGGACGCCTTTGGATCCGGAGCAACGTCTTCGGTCATTATCGGGACGGATATCCCGGATCTTACGGCTAGGGTTGTCAGGGATGCGTTTAATGTCTTGAAACAAAAAGAGATGGTGCTGGGTCCGGCCAAAGACGGCGGATATTATCTGATCGGGCTGTCCAAAACCGCATTTTCACCGGCTATACGTGATCTGTTTACCGGGATAAAATGGGGAGAAAAAGATGTTTTAAGAAAAACTATAAACGCAGCAACAGGTCTTGGGATCCATTATTCTTTGGTTGACAAGCTTCAGGACGTGGACCGGCCCGAAGACCTTTCTATCTGGGCCCGACGCAAGAATAAAAAACATAATAATGTTGTACCCACAGGCATTTCAGTCATCATTCCGACCCTAAACGAAGCCGATCACATCGCCGCCGCCATCGCAAGCATCGGTCATGGGAATAACACGCAAATTATTGTCGCTGACGGCGGAAGTTTCGACGATACGGTTTCCATAGCAGAATCGCTCGGCGCAACCGTCATTAAAAGTTCCCCGCCCCGTTCGCGGCAAATGAATCAGGGCGCCGATGCCGCATCCAAAGAGGTGCTTCTGTTTCTGCATGCCGATACCCGGTTGCCGGAAAACTTTGATAAGACCGTCTTTCTGGTCTTGAAGCAGCCGGGTGTCGCTGCCGGTGCATTCGAGCTTCGCATCGATTCCCCGAATCCGGCCCTCAGGTTCATCGAATATGTGGCAAACCGGCGTTCACGATACTTAAAGATGCCCTATGGCGACCAGGCGATTTTCATGTTATCGGAGATTTTCCATCAAACCGGCGGGTTCCCGGATATGCCGATTATGGAAGATTTCGAACTGATCCGGCGATTGCAAAAAAAAGGAGATGTGGTCACAGTCTCCGACCCGGTGGTGACGTCTCCGCGCCGATGGCTGAGCCACGGCATCCTGAAAACCACCCTGATCAACCAACTTATCGTAATTTTTTATTTCATGGGGATGCCCATGGATGTTATTGCCCGGTTGTATCGCCGGCGCCGGGGAATGTCCCGTAAAAATAAATAACCAATAACTTCAAGTGAGCGTATTTATTCATATCAAACTAAAGAATCTTTTTTCACCTCATTTTTTTATAGAACCTACCGATATATC
>JBAUWG010000005.1:0-4259 GCA_049583675.1 Desulfobacterales bacterium
CTCCTGTCGATCGGCAGAACTCGATGAATTTAAGAATAAGTTTGAAATATCCGGTACACCAACGGATTGGCATACAATCATTTTGCATATGGAACGGCCATTCGCAAAAGGGGGATACTTCTTGACAGTGATGGGCTCAACTGTTATCGAGCAAAATTGATGGTTTCAAAAAAAGTCTAAAAACGTTAACACTTAATATTAGGAGGTCGAGAGCATGATGAAAAAATTTTCTTGGTTCATGGCGGTCGTTCTGACACTTTTTTTGATTTCAAGTGGCAATGTCTTCGCAAAAGAACTTATCAACGGCATCGATGCCAACTTCCCACCCTTTGCTTATGTGGACAAATCAGGAAATCCAGGCGGCTTTGATATTGATGCGGTGAACTGGATCGCCCAAAAAATGGGGTTTACCGTCAAACACCAGCCCATGGACTGGGACGGCATCATTCCCAATCTGGAAGCCAAAAAAATCGACCTTGTCGCCTCGGGAATGAGCATCACACCCGAACGCCAGAAAGTGGTCAATTTTACCATTCCGTACTGGGAAATTAAACAGGTCTTTGTAGGACAAAAAGCCTCCGCCCTGACGGTGGATCAGGTGTTGAAGGGCAAAAAACGTCTGGGAGTTCAACGCGGGACCAGCGAAGCAGGATGGCTCAAAGACAACGCCGCTAAAAAGGGGTGGAATTTTGAATTGGTTTACTATGACTCCGCCCCTCTGGCCATTGAAGACGTTTTGAACGGCCGCATTGCCGCCGCTGCAATGGACGATGCACCGGCAATAGACGCCGCCGGTAAAAAACCCGTAAAGATCCTCGGCACCTTCGGCATGCCCGACGAACAATTCGGCTATGCGGTTCGCAAACAGGACACAAAACTGCTGAATACGCTGAATAAGGGGCTGAAAATGCTCATGGCAGACCCCTATTGGAATGAACTGGTCAAAAAATACCTCAGGAAATAGCCGGGTCTCGAACCAAATTGAAGAATGAAAATCGAAAGAAGTCCTTCTGCCACAAGGCACTAAGACACAAAGGATCACTTTATGTTTCGTTTTTAGTGACTTGGTGGCTTTGTGGCAAGTATTTTGATTCCGGAAAAATTCCCCGATAAATCGGGATCTACGCGCCGCTCCGACTATCTTCAATCGAAAACCGTCATTTTTAAAAGGTTTCTATTCAACGATGCTCAATACATTTTCGGCCATTTTTGAAGCACTACCCTACCTGCTGAACGGTGCCCTCGTCACGTCGGGAATCGTTATCGGCGCCATGGGAATCGGTCTGGTTCTGGGGGTTCACATGGCCGTTGGGCAGGTCTACGGGAATCGCGCCATTCGTTGGGTGGTGGGCCTTTACGTCTGGTTTTTCAGGGGTGTACCGGTGCTGGTGCTGCTGTTTCTCTTTTACTTCGGATTGTTCACCCTCATTGGATTGAATCTCAGCGCTTTTGCCGCGTCCATCCTTGTTTTGGGTATGACAACCGCCGCTTACCAATCTCAGATCTTCAGGGGCGCAATCCTCTCGTTGCCCAAAGGACAGCTTCAAGCCGCAAGGGCATTAGGGATGAGCGACATCAAAGCCATTATCAGCATTATATTGCCCCAGGCACTGAGATTTTCAATCCCCGGATGGTCCAATGAATATTCCATTATCCTCAAGGATTCCGCCCTTGCATTTGTTCTCGGAACCTCTGAAATCATGGCACGCAGCCATTTTGTCGCCTCACGGACCTATCAATATCTGCCGCTGTACATCACGGCGGGATGCCTTTACTTTGCACTGACCTGGATCGGGGTTCGGGCGCTGTTGAAACTCGAAGCAAAGGTGCGCATACCGGGGTATTCTCACTAAAGGTAAATTATGACGGAACCCAAAGAGCCGATTCTGCGTATCGAAAATATCTGTAAAATACTCGGAGGAAAAGAGATCCTCAAATCCGTATCTCTCAGTCTATATAAAGGAGAACTAAAGGTGCTCATCGGCCCGTCCGGCGCCGGCAAAAGCACCCTTCTCCAGTGCATCAATTTTTTGATTCCTCCGGACAAGGGGCGTGTGTGGCTGGAAGGGAATGAAATTCGAAGCCGGCGAAAACGGGAGCTCTATGCATTTCGCCAGCAGGTCGGCATGATCTTTCAGGATTTCAACCTCTTCGATCATCTGAATGCACTGGAAAACGTCGCCGTTGCGCTTCGCAAAGTTAAAAAGATGAATCGTCAGGCGGCCCGGAACCGAGCCGTTGCCGAGCTCGAACGGGTGGGATTGGCGGATAAAGTCGGTCTTTACCCGGCCGAACTGTCCGGGGGTCAGAAACAAAGGGTCTCCATTGCCAGAGCGCTTGCCATGGACCCCAAAATCATGCTTTTGGACGAACCCACATCCGCCCTGGATCCGGAGCTCATCGGCGAAGTGTTGACTGTAATTCGAGATTTGGCCCGGGGGGGCATGACCATGGTTCTGGCCACCCATCAAATCGGGTTTACCCGGACTTTGGCCGATGAGGTACTTTTTATGGAAAACGGCCGGATTATTGAACAGGGATCGCCCGAAGTACTCCTTTCTCCGACTGCATGTACCCGATCCAGGGATTTCTGCAGTCGGCTCAATGAACTCTTTGCAGAGAACGAATAAATGGACACGGCATTTTACTCAACCCTATTGATTCCGGCCCTGAACCGGGGATTGGTCATGTCCTTAAAGCTGATCATTCCATCCGTGCTGATCGGCCTTGGCCTCGGCATCGTGATCGGAACGCTGCGTACATTCGGCCATCCCGTCATTCGAAAGGCAGCCAACGGATACGCCGCGATTTTCCGGGGAACGCCCCTTTTGGTACAGCTTTTTTTGCTCTATTTCGGACTGCCCACCCTCGGTATCTATTTGGACGCCTACACCGCGGCGGTTGCCGGCTTCATATTGTGCAGCAGCGCTTACCATTCCGAGTATATTCGCGGCGGGCTGTTGTCCATCAAGAAAGGACAGCTTTTGGCAGCGCAGTCCATGGGATTTTCCACTTTTAAAACCATGTTCACCATCATCCTGCCCCAGGCGCTTCGACGGGCCCTGCCCGGCTGCGGCAACGAGATCATCTATTTGATCAAATATTCCTCTCTGGCCTACATTATTACGTGTATCGAGCTGACCGGTGAAGGCAAAATTATCGCCACGAGGACCTTTCGATATACCGAGGTCTTTTTGGTCATCGGGTTGTATTACCTGGTTCTGGTCACTATGGCCTCGTTTCTTTTGAAAAAAATTGAGGAAAAGTTCAAGATTCCGGGCTTTGGAAAAGCGTAGCGCTCTAAGTGAGCTGAAGGTGAAAAATGGAATAGAACCAAAATATGTGAAAGCGAAGCCAGTGAGACGCAATATTGGCTGGAGGTAATATTAAAAGTACTTTAGGCAAATAAATATGAAAAGATACACCCCCATCACCGAAGACATCCGGAAACGCATCTCCGATACGCTGGGAGATGAATGCCTTGTTGCAGATCCGGATGAAATCGAATCCTATTCAAAGGATGCCTCGGGTCTGAGCTATTTGCCTGAACTGGTGGTCCGTGTCCGGGACACAACACAGATTCAAGGGTTGATGAAGCTGGCCGATGAATACCGATTCCCGGTAATCCCGCGGGGCGGCGGTTCCGGGCTGGCCGGGGGCTGTCTGCCGGTTTTGGGCGGTGTGGTATTGTCGCTGGAAAAATTGAACCGCATTGTTTCCATTGACCCGCAAAACCTTGTTGCCCAAGTTCAACCCGGAACCATTACGAGGGTTTTGCGGGATGCGGTCCGGCAAAAAGGGCTTTTTTTCCCGCCGGACCCGGCCGGGATGGACCAAAGCACCATCGGCGGCAATGCCGCCACCAATGCCGGCGGTCCGTCATGTGTCAAGTACGGCACCACCAGGGATTACATTCTCGGCCTTGAAGCAGTGCTTCCTTCCGGACGGATGATCAAAACCGGAACACGTACCCGCAAGGGCGTGGTCGGGTATGATATGACACATCTCTTGATCGGTTCCGAAGGCACGCTGGGTATCATCACCGGTTTAATTTTAAGGCTGATTCCTTTGCCGGCGGCTGTCGGCGGCATAACGGCTGTCTTTGCGGAACTACCGGCAGCCATGAAAGCCGTGACGGATATCCTAAACAGAGGGCATCTGCCGTCGGCCATGGAATTTATGGATGCCGGATGTCTTTCTCTGGTAAAGGACATTTTACCGTTTCATGTTCCCGGTGAAAAATCCGCACTGCTCATTAT
>JBAUWG010000006.1:0-4974 GCA_049583675.1 Desulfobacterales bacterium
TGTTTATTTGGAATAAAATTAGAAATCATCTCAAAAAAGTCTTTTCGTCCGATATCGGCGTTGAGCCCTCGTCTCAAGTCCTCGACATACTAGAGTATGCCTGCGCCTTGATCTCGACCGAAAATCCTAATTTTGAAATAGATTCTAATATATTTTTTCATTAAGGGAGCATGTTAAATTTGAAGAAACTGGGTGTCGGCATTTTACTCTTGGTGTTTTTTCTCTTGGCGGGTGTTACCGGCGTATATATGAATATCGATTCCGACGCAAAGACACCGGCAGGTAACGGATCAATCCAACGGGCGGTTGTGGTTCGATCCGGCCAGGGATTCAAAGTGCTCTCGGCCATGCTTTATGAAAAAGGCTTGATCCTTCATCCAATCAAATTCAGATTATTTGCCCGCATCAAAGGGTATGATAAACATATCAAGGCCGGCGAATATATGCTTTCCAACGCTATGACGCCGGAAAAAATACTCCAAATCATGGTGGAAGGGAAAGTCTTGCTGCACCGGTTGACCATACCCGAAGGATACAATCTGACCCAGGTTGCGCGGGCTGTGGAGGCCGCAGGATTCGGCACCGAAGCCGATTTTTTTAAAACCGCCACCGACCCTGTATTTGCACATTCTCTGGGGATCGACGCTCGAACTTTTGAAGGATATCTTTTTCCGGACACCTATTACTTTGCAATAGACGCGACGCCAAAAGACATCATACGCGCCATGATCAAGCGGTTCAGAGAGGTTTTTACGGTAAGATGGAGAGATCGGGCCAAAGCTCTTGGAATGACGATTGGCCAGGTGATTACATTGGCATCGATTATCGAAAAGGAGACCGGCGTTGCCGGTGAACGGCCCATGGTTTCCTCGGTTTTTCATAATCGATTGAAAAGAAGGATGCGTCTGGAGAGCGATCCCACGGTCATTTACGGCATTGAGGATTATAATGGAAATATTACCCGGAAGGATTTAGAGAGCCCGACGCCATACAATACCTATACCATGAGAGGACTTCCGGCCGGGCCGATTTCAAATTGCGGCGTCAAGGCCATTGAGGCGGCGCTTTATCCGGCAGACACCCAATATCTCTACTTTGTTTCCAAAAAAGATGGCACTCACTATTTTTCAACCAACTTCAAAGAACACGAGCGGGCGGTCCGAAAGTATCAATTGGGCCGACATTAGATACAGATGAAGACCTTGTCTTTCAAAACCCCTGAAAATCCGAAAACAGATTCCGAGATGGTCCGCCGGGAAGTGCTGGCTTTGGTCGATGAATCAAGACAAAGGCTGACCCCCGGTAAACTCAAAAAACGGCTGTGTGAAGAGAAAATGGTGGATGCAAGCACACTGAAGGCCGTGATCAGGGATCTGGTTTTAAGCCGGGATCTCAAATACACCTATCAATTCGGATGCTCGTTTATCGAAAAATCTTACGACAGGCCCGTTCGAATTTCAGAACGCGTGGTTCTGAAGCCGCCGGACACGGTTTTCGAGCCTGCTTTCCAAGACATCGTTATCGAAATTATAAAAGGTGCTTCATTCGGATTCGGGGATCATCCCACCACCCGGTTGGCCATTCTGGGGATAGAAGCGGCTTTATCCGTAAATCAGGGTATTCTCACGGCCGATAATTCACAGGCTCTGGATTTTGGTACCGGGTCCGGAGTGCTGGCCATTACTGCCGTATTGCTGGGGATACCACGGGCCGTCGGGATCGATATCGATCCCTGCGCAAGGACTGAAGCCAAAACCAATGCCAAGTTGAATGGCCTTGAACATCGGATTGCGATTCTTGACGCCGGAGTTGAAGACATCAAAGAACCCTATGCTTTGATTATGGCCAATCTTCGTTATCCCACCCTCAGGCGGCTTTGTTCTCACATGGACGGGATCTTGCAAAAAGACGGCGCGATGGTGCTATCGGGCATCACCGCCAATGAAGTTGAGGACCTTTTGGGCGAGTTTACCCGGAATGGATTTCGGTGCACCTGGAAAGCGGAAGAAAAGGGGTGGGCGGGGATGGTATTTATTCGTGCCTGACCGGAAAGTCGTATGCTGAAAGCTCAACGCTTAAAACTTATGGAACACAGATGACACAGATTGTGCGGATTTTCGCGGATCATAAAGAACTATGGGGCTTCGCCCCAAATGTGAGCGGAGCGAACCAACTTGAATATCTGTGCCGATTCGTTAAATCCGTGTCATCTGTGTCCTAAAAATATAAATGACCAATGACAAAAAACCCATGAACATTACCTCATTTTCGCCCGAGCAAGCGGCCGGGCAGCGCCTAATGGCGGGATTCGACGGTATCGCGTTGAATGCCGAACTCAAGTTTCTCATCAGCACGTTAAAAGTGGGCGGCATCATCCTCTTTGCCGGAAACATCATCGATCCGGGCCAGATCAAAAACTTATGCGTTTCAATGCAGGACTATGCGCGATCCATAGGCCAGCCGCCGCTATTGATCGCTGTTGACCAGGAAGGCGGAAAAGTCGCCCGTCTCAAGGAACCGTTTATGCGGTTTCCGGGCAATCCGGCAATGAAAGGGGCTGAGGATGCCGTCTTCTTTGCCAAAACAACGGCTAAAGAGTTGGCGGGCGTGGGCATCAACATGAATCTGGCGCCGGTGATGGATGTGGCACCGAAAGATATCAACAGCGTCATGGCGGACCGGGCATTCGGCCATGATCCGGACCGGGTCTCCCACTTGGGAAGTGTGGTGATCGAACACCTTCAGGCTGAAAACATCATGGCAGTGGCCAAGCATTTCCCGGGCATCGGCCGGACCGTTCTCGATTCCCATTTTCAATTGCCGGATCTGGATATTGATATGGATGCCGCGAAAGGCTTTGATCTGCTTCCCTTTGAAGCCGCCATTGCCCATGATGTAGCCGGCATCATGCTGTCGCATATTCGCTACATGGGAATCGATCCGGACTGGCCGGCGAGCCTGTCGAAGATCATCGCCGAGGATCTTTTGCGGGGACAGATGGGTTACGGCGGCGTTGTCATGACCGATGATCTGGACATGGGCGCCATTCAAAAGCATTATGGTCTCAAAACCGCTATCGGGCGGATATTGTCGGCAGGTATCGACATGCCCCTGATCTGCCATGCAGGGCCTGACATCGAAAACGCATTCAGGGAAATATTCGATGTCCAGAAGCGGTCTTATTCCATGAAAGCCGAAGGAGTGAAGTCTTTGGAACGGATTATGAAGCTCAAGTCCAAATATTTGTTGAATGTTGCTTGAAGAATAATGAATGTATGTTTTTCACCGCCCATTCCCCCCGCTTTCGCGGGGGTCATTCGAGACGCGGAGGACGCAGAGAATAATAATTTTTCCATCGCCGCTGAGAGGGCGGCGATGGAAAAGCACTCAGCAGCTGACGCTGCGAAAACGACAAAAGACATCAATTCTTTGGTTGCAAGATGATAATATGGACATATGCTTACCCGCAGGATTGTGTCGTTTTGCTTTTCGGCGTCTCAACGAAAAGCAAAAAAACTAAAAGCTCTGCGTTCTCTGCGGCTCTGCGGTGAAGAATTTACTATTGAAGATACTTTCATGGACGGGTGCTATTGGTCAAAATAGACCAGTTCCTTGCTGTAGAGAAACGCTCCGTCCCGCTCGATATACTGATCCCCTTTGCGTTCCAGAATCCAGCCACTCTCATTTTTTCCCCCAAAAGGCAGCCGCAGGGGCGTGAACGTAAAATCCGGATTGTCATGCACCATGCCGAAATTATCATGAAAGAGCGTTCTGATTGATTCCGAGGCTGATCCAAAAAAGGACAAGAGAAAGCCGTACCGGGTCTGAACTAGTTCTGAAACGGCTTGATCGGCGTCGTCAAAGGGTTTTAAGAGAAGAAACGGGCCAAAGAGTTCGAGATCCGGAATGTGAGCGGTCTCGGTTTCAAGGACCAGCGGATAAATGACCTGCCCGTTGATGGCGCCGGTAATCAGGTGTGCAGGCCGGCATTTTTCAAGAGCATTTTCAACGATTTTTCTCGTGCGTTCCACCAGGATCGGCCCGATTTCGGTATCCGGGTCAAAGGGGTCTCCCACTTTCATGTTTTGAGCCGTACTGAGTATGTTATCCCGAACGCTGTCGTAGATGCTGCGATGAATGTAAGCTTTTTTCAGGGTGGTGCAGTATTGGCCGGCGTTGATAAACGCCCGCCGGGCAATGAACCGGCTTGCTGCCCGAACATCGGCATCTTCGAACACGATGGCTGCCGGCATGCCGCCGGGACCTGCGAAAAAGAGTTTGTCAAAAGCCATATGCTGTTTCCGATAGACGTCTCCGACAGCCGAAGCTCCGGAAATAAAGAGAACACGGACATCGTTGTCTTCAACGCATTGTTTGCCGAATTCCCGGTTGTCCAGATCGATCATGGGCTCCATGGTTGGGAAAGATTGACAGACTTGCGCTAAAATCGCGGCTGTTCGGGGCGTCTGGGATGAAACGCTGAACCGGAGGCGGTTGCCGGTGAGCAGGGCCGATCCGCCCAGCCGGCCCAGTACGACGGCCGGCGCGTCGTATGCAAATATCGTGGCCACGGTTCCGTAAGGCTTGCCGTTTTCGATCCAGGGAATATCCTGTTCCAGTGTCCGCAAATAGTCCACGGCCAAATCCACCTCGATGCCGGTAATTTTTACAGGAAATCCGGCATCTATGGATTCTGATTCCTGTAGGTCTGATCGGCGGGCCTCCAATGCATCTGCCAGCCGGTTGATTTCTTCGAGTCTTGCTTTAAATTTTTTGTTTTGAGCCATGTTTTTCTCCCTATATTGTCCTTGACATGTCCAATGGACTTCCGCATTATGTTTCAATACATGAAGGTATCTCAAAAAAGTCTTTTCGTCCGATATCGGCGTTGAGCCCTCGACTCAAGTCCTCGACATACTGGAGTATGCGTGTCGGAGATCCCGTCAACAATCGGGGCGGGTTGACTCTCGGCCG
>JBAUWG010000007.1:0-2823 GCA_049583675.1 Desulfobacterales bacterium
GATAAAGGCCGCGAATTTCACAACGCCGTTTTTAGAGCTTATTTCGCAGATGGACAAAATATCGGCAGCGTCAATGTTCTTGTAAAAGTGGCTGAATCTGTCGATTTGAGTGGCGAAGATGTCCGAAAGGTTATACAGGACAGAACCTACAGGGAAGCTGTTGATTTGGATTGGAAACGATCCTATGAATTAAGAGTTACTGCGGTTCCCACTTTTTTATTTAATAGTCAATTCTTGGTTGGTGCCCAAAAGCATGCTGAATTGGAAAAGCTCTTGCTGTCAAATAACGTCAAAAGACGAACTCTCAATCCTTAAAGGAGCCTCTCGCAATGACACTCACAAAAATTCAGATCGTAGAATCAGTCCAGAATCAGACCGGTTTTCCCAAGAGCAAATCATCGGAAATCGTAGAAACCCTTCTTGAAATCATTAAAAGCACCCTGGTATCCGGAGAGGATGTATTGGTGTCCGGGTTCGGCAAATTTTCTGTAAAAGAAAAAAATGAACGTAAAGGCCGGAATCCGGCGACCGGTGAGGACATGATGCTGGCACAGAGGAGGGTTGTGACGTTTAAGTGCTCCGGTCAATTGAGGGATAGGATCAATTCCAATGTGGATTAATGTCTTGATAGATGCGCATTAAAGCATCTTGATGAATTCAGCAGGAAATCTCATGTGGTCACTTCTTGACAACATACCCTATTCGATACTCATTATTATTTCGGTCATTATGATCCTTCTTCCTTTTTACCCCATGCCCCATTTTGTGGAAAAATTGATCATGCTAAAAAACGGAACGCTGAAAAAACCCATCGATATTTTTGACCTGTTTTACCATTCCGCGCCTTTGATTCTTTTGATTGTTAAATTTGCCAGAGATTACTCAAATAGATAATAAAAAGAAAACTTATGAAAAAGACTGTTTCAAAATCAGGGTTAAGCCTGATTTTGAAAATAATATGCTTAGTCGCTGCAATCAATTTCCCAGCGCCGCTTCTTGCAGCCTCCACTTTTCGCTTTATTGTCTGGTCGGATACCAAGACCGGATTGAGTGAGTTTTCGGCTCTTTCTTCCCAAGGGAGGGCAATGAACCCGTTGATGACGTTTTATCCCGGTGATCTTTGTGAGAGCGGTGCCTCCCGTTCATGTCTCGACGAGTGGAAAAAGTCATTAAATGGGGAATCAAACAACGGCCTATCTCATATCACTTTTGCATCTCGCGGTAATCATGATGCCGCCAATGCCGAGATTTGGCAGTCATATTTCAACTTCCTTGGAGTTGCCGAATCAATCGGCGCCGTCAATTTCTCGTCCTACCGTCAAAACTTAACTTACAGCTTCGATTACGACAATTCGCATTTCGTCGTGATTGACATGCCCAATGGAAAAGGCGCCTCATCCATGGGTCCGGCGACCATTGCTTGGCTTGATGCCGATCTGACCGCCGCCGAAAATAGGGGCTTAACGCTCGCCTTCATCGCATTCCATGCCCCCATCTATTATGTGGATGGCCATCCGGATGCTGTTCCCGGGCGATTGATCACGGTTTTGAACTCACACGCTATCGTTAGCGCCACTTTTCATGGCCATGAGCATGTTTTAGCTTATGTTCATATAGACACGACCCGAATCCCGACCGTTACACACCCTTTTGAAGAATTCGTATCCGGCGGAGCAGGTGCAAATTTGCATGCTTGTGCGGCTGACCGCTCGGATTGGTGCCGGCCGACGTTTGGCTTTATTCTTGTAACGGTTTCCGGCAATTCATTTACGGTCGAGGCCTACGCAAAAGGTGGTCGTACAGCACTCAAGACCTGGCATTTCAAATAGATGGCCCTGCTCCGTCAAACGCCTCTTTCGTGAGGATAAATTATGTAAAATGCTTCATATATTTTATGTGGTTTACTTCATAATTTTAAATAGTTTACCATTAACTGGTAATGCTATCCCCAAACAATAATAGATTTAACAGATTGATATTTATGACAATATAGACAACTATCTGTATTTGCATGGTTTTTGCATTCATCAAAGAAATCATTCTCGAACCTAACATTATATATCAAATTAAACGTTTCATGCGGATCGCTTAACATGTTTCAGTTAATTAAGATCGGAAATAAGAGCGTAGATGACTTGGCCGAGTGTAGACTTGAAGCAAAAACTATTTTAGACGAGTTTTACAGTGTGCAATTCATTTTAAATGGTAAGGGGCCAAGCTACCAATTTAAATTGAGGAATATTTCTTTAGATAAGACCTGTATCCTTGTAAAACAAGATTCTTACGTGTTCAAAAAACTGAATGTTGGTAATATATTGGACATGGAATTCAATCAGTCTGAATCTTTTGGTGTCGGCAAAATCTTTAAAACCTTAATCTCTTCAAAATTTCCCCATGATCGGTATGCAGGGCATTCTCTCGTCGAATTATCAATCATCGATGGCCCACTGTAATGGTCACACGTATCAAATTACTAAAACGCTTTAAAGCTTAGAAAGCCCTAACATAAATTCGAACTCACAACAGCTGAATGCAATATTTATACGAAAAGGGAGCATCATGGAAAAGAAACCGCCATCTAATAATCCCCAAGATAAGGCGTTAAACATTTTTCTACCGGAAGAATTGATTAATAGAGTAGATGTTGTTTGTGTTGATAAAAACATGACGATTCAGGAATTTGTGACTGATGCTATAATTTATAAATTAAAACTCGCTTATAAAGAGAGACGAAAGAAACCCAGACTATAGCCGGCATCGGATATTCAAGAATGGGATAATTAGTGTCCATCCATAAATGGTCTTTTTGCCCGATCTCGGCGT
>JBAUWG010000008.1:0-2163 GCA_049583675.1 Desulfobacterales bacterium
TCTCACCGGGTCTGTTTCAGCCTTATTCAGCTTGATGATATTGGTCTTGAATCTTTTCCAATCAATCCCAAAAATGCGACCGTATATCGATGGCGCATATTTAGGGTTAGAAAAATATTCCTTGGGATCGATCTCATAGGGATACCTTTTATATTTTTGCGCATAATATTTTTCTGAATATTCTTTTCTAAACTCGGGATACTGCCGGTTTAATTTGTGAAGCCATTTTTCTTTATCCTCATCATTCCATATTTCATATGCTTTTAAAGGAGACGAATAATAACCAGGTTTATAAACTATGCCTACCGAGGCACGTGCCCTGAATAGCGGCCATAACAATATCCTTCGATTCACAGGCAGAAAAAAAAAAGCCGTTCTTATCCGAAACGGTTTCCCGAACATCGGCATATGATTCACAATGAAATGTCACGCACCATGTTTCAGCTTCCATATATTTAGCTACAGAAGCCCCTGCAATGGGTTTTCCGGTATCTGCATCGATCACTTTTCCCCAATAAAGACCGTCCACGAATAACATGCCGAATATGGATCCATTAATAAACGGCGTTACAAAGACGATGGAAATTAAAAAAATATAACTTGCCAGCTTGCGATCGTTTTTTTGCCACTTCTTTACTTTACGATAGATTATATATAGGACCACCCCAAAGACCAGAACCTTGGTTAGATATACAAGCAGCCATACCATACCTACCTCTGAAAACCTCACATGGCTGATGTCGTACAACAGCTCCCTGACAATGAGAATTGTAATGGCTGCTTTCAGCAGGAAAAAAGGAAGTTCTTTCCTGCTCTTTGGTTTGATTCTTTCAATCAATTCATCGATCTTCATCGACACCTCGGATCTGAATGATAATAGTATTTCTTTTCATTTTTTATTACCTTTCGGGGTATGTTTGCAGACCTCTTTCCCTTCTATCCTTATTGATTTCCTTTAACATCAGTTTAATTTTTGCATCAGGAATCCTGCCCGGAAGTGAAGGATGGGGATCTCCAATTTTCTTTCGCTCTTTCATTGTCAATTTTTTCAAGGGTATAATCGCCATATTATCTTTCCATTTAATATTTTTATTGGGAATGGAATTCTCTACGAACGGTCTCCAAGACCATACACCTAAATACTCATATCCTGCCTTGAAAATTAGCACATCCATTGGTTCTACGATATTGCTAAATATCAACAACCCCATTCCGGGAACAGAAAATTCTCCATTATTATCTGTTACCACTTCTCTGGCATCATAAAATTTTTCCGATGAACCTGCAGGGCTTATATAGCTCTTGAACCATATGCCAAGAACAACTACACCTTCGATTGGTTTTCCCGTATCAGCATCGATGATTTTTCCCTTGTAATCATTTTCATAATCGAACGGTGAGCAACCAGAAAAAACAATTAGTAAAAACAACGTCATAAATAGAAGAATACCCCTCTTCACTATTATCTCCTTTCAATTCATAATATATTCTCTTTTTCATGCAATAAACTTAAAATCTTTTAATCTTCCACAACCCATTTTCATTTATTTGGAAATAAATGTAATAAGTTATAGTGTATTGGCTCCCGCTGATATCCTGGTTTCTTCTAATCCTGTATTTGGCAAGACCATTGTATGCGTGAATCATATGGATATCTTGCATATTTCCTGCTACGGTTGACATATAGTCTGTACCGAGGGCATTAAAAATCGCCTGGTAAGTCTCTTTCGAGTTTTGCTCGATTGAGTTCAGCGCTTGCTCAGTATCTCCATTTATCAATGCCGTTTTCATACCATCCCACTTAGCTCTCAGCAATGCATCCAGTTGCGCCTGATCAAGAACCACAACGGCAATTCTGTCCGTGTAAGTGTTGCTCTGATCATCCGTTGCTTGGGCGGTAAAGTAATAGATCCCCGGCGTGCTCATGCCTACATGGTATTGGGCATTACCCAGGCTCTCAAAAGGATCCACATCATCCGGTCCATTAGGCGTAATGACCGGCTCCTGTGAAAAATCGAATGTGCCTTCGACTTGAAGATTTGTCTCAAACGGCGAAACGCCGGATTCGGAATCGCCGGCGATGGTGATATTGTCCCCGGTGGTCTGGGCATAGACCGTAATTTGTGCCGTAGCCGTATACCCTTTGCTGTCAGTTCCGATAGC
>JBAUWG010000009.1:0-2905 GCA_049583675.1 Desulfobacterales bacterium
ATCACATTTCCAGAAATGACATCATTGAATTGAAGTTTGTTTTAGACACTCCGCAGAAAACGAAAATCCACACCATGGTTAAAATAAAATGGATCATCGATCACAATGTGGGCGCACAGTTCGACGACCCAAAATCCCTCGAAACTGAGTTGGGCTTTTATCTGAGAAAGTAATTTGTCTCCACAACGTCTTTTTTTCTATTAGCCCCCTTTTGGCGTTCCTATTGAAGATCCCCCTTTCCGTCGGCAAAATCCATCTCCACATGCACGTCGCCGCCTTCGCCCCTGATGATTTCGGCATGGGGGTATCGCTTTTTGAAGACGTGGATCATCCCGGTATTTTCCGCGAGGACGTCCGCAACAAATGCTTTGTATCCATTTTCGCCGGCAACGGATTCAAGGGCTTCAAGAAGCTTGGAGCCCACTCCCATTCCCTGAAAATCCTCTCGAACCACCAAAGCCACCTCCACCTGATCCGGCGCCATGGTGTCGTCTCTGGCGTAGGACCCCACGGCAATCATTTCTTTTCGTCCCTTCTGAGATATGATCCCCACCAGGGACATGTTTTTTCTATAGTCCACACTGGCCCAATGTTGTTGCGCGGTTTCATGGGAGAAGGTTCTCTGGTGATGAAAGAACCGGTAGTAAATCGTATCTTCCTGCAGCGAATAGAAGAATGTCCTGTAGCCGAATTCATCCGAAGGCATCAGGGGCCGGAACTCGATCGTTCTTTTATCTTTGAGTTGAAAAGTGGTTTTATACCCCTCGAGAAAAATGAGATCGTCCTGATGCGGGGGCAGCTGATCCTGAAAAATGTAATGATGTTTCTTGGCCGCTTGAATCAGTTCCTCCCGGAACTTGGGATGAGCGATCTGGGCGAGTTCGATCACGCGTTGGTAGATGCTCTTTCCGTGGAGTTCCGCGATGCCGTATTCCGTGACAACGAAGTCGATATCGCCGCGAGTGGTGGCAACCCCCGCTCCTTCGCTGAGATGCGACACGATTCGCGAGAGTTTTCCGTTCCGGGCCGTGGAAGGCAGCGCGATGACCGAAAATCCCCCTTTGGACATGGCGCTGCCCCGGAGAAAATCCACCTGATCTCCAATGCCGCTGAAAAAGACATACCCCATTGAATCCGAACAGACCTGACCGGTGAGATCCACCTCCAGGGCCGAGCTGATGGAAACCAGATTGTCGTTTCGGGCGATGACCGCGGGATCATTGACAAAGTCGGAGCTCCGAAAATAGAACATGGGATTCTCATGAATGTAATCATAGATCTTCTCGGACCCCATACACAATGATGCGACCACTCTGCCGGGCAAGAGGCTCTTTTTCTTGTTGGTGATCACCTTTTTCTCGAACAAGGGCAGAAAAGCATCCGTGATCAGTTGCGTGTGAATCCCCAGATCTCTTTTACCATCCAGGTACTGGAGGATGGAATACGGAAGCTGACCGAACCCGATCTGAAGGGTTGCCCCGTCAGGGACGAGCTGAGAAACATAATGTCCGATCCTCTCGGCGACCCGGGTTTCCGTTATTCTCGGAAGACTGACGTGAAGCGGCTCTTCGTGCAACACCATATAGTCGATCTGATCGACGTGGACGATACTGTCTCCCCAGGTTCGCGGCATCCTGGGATTGATCTGAGCGATGACCAGGTTGGAATTTTCCATTCCCGCCCGGGTGATGTCCACGGAAACACCCATACTGCAGGATCCGAATCTGTCCGGCGGGCTCACCTGAATTAAGGCGACGTCCAGGCCGATGCGCTTTTCGTCGAACATGCCCGGAATTTGAGACAGGTAGGCCGGAATGTAATCCACCTTTCCGTCGAATGCCGCCTTTCGCATGTAGTAGCTGACGAAAAACAGCTTGAGGGAAAAACGCCTGAGAAAGGCGTCGTCATCGACATACTCGGCAATGGTTTCCGAGAGCATCTGATAGATCACAATATCATACAGCGTTTCATCCTGTGCCATAGCCCGGATCAGAGACTGAGGTTCCCCGCAGCCGGTGCCGATGAAGACACAATTTCCCCGCCGGATTTTGGAAACCGCATGCATGGCGGTCACCATCTTCCTGGGGCAATGCGCGTTCAGCCAATCGATATAGCCTGGAAAATGCTCCATGTCTCCCCCATTGACGTTCATTTGATTTCAATTTAAATGAATGGTCGGCGTTGTTTTTGGACAGCCGCTCCATGGATACTCTTTTTTTTAAACCGCATGAACTCACGGCAAGGGATCGTAAGGAAAGAACACTATAGGTTACGGGTTGGTAAGTCAGGCAGTTCTTTTTCGGATCTCGGCATTAAAAATAGTCTAATCGCTGCCGGAGGGGGTGTCAATTTAATTATCGGTTATCTGTTATCGGGGTTGCAGGCAGAGGGAAGACGACCGCTGCGCTATGACGACAGAGGACAGATGACGGACGACGGACGACCGCTGCGCTGGGATGACGGATGAAAAGCGTATGGGCAGAGCGCTTCGCTGTATAGCCTGCGGCGCGTTAGGTTGGAGGAGCGCTGCGCTTTAGGTTTGAGGCAAAAACTTTTTTGCCTTAATCCTCTATCCTCAAGGGAACGAAGTTCCCGGTCCTCACACCTCCAACGGCCGTAGGCCTAACAGGCCTCAGGCCTCGCCCCCTGTGGCGTAATTCTGCATGAATTCTTCCAATTGCGCAAACTGATCTGTTGCAGGCCCCAGAAATTGCACACCGCATCGAAATTTCTGAGGGAGAATCTCTTTACCGAACGACTCATCTTCAGCTTCATAAATAATCTTGCACGGCATGCGATGAAGATAAAACCGGTTATCCACCAGAAAAATATCGATATGCGAGAATGCTTCCGCTACCAACTCCTTACCGAGATATTTGAAAGACAGCCCGTCTGAACTGATGTC
>JBAUWG010000010.1:0-9125 GCA_049583675.1 Desulfobacterales bacterium
CATATAGTTGATATTCCGAGGATTATTTTTTGAGCATAACGCCGAGATCGGGCAAAAAGACCATTTATGGATGGACACTGGTTTGCATTTGCAACATAATAATAGGATTGTAAAATAATGGCTGAACCCTTGATGATCGAAATATTATATGAAAATCTCACCCAGGATCAGGCTGACACCTATGGATTGGTGCTGGACGCCTATGGTCTGCCGTATTCCGTGAAAAGATCCGGCAGTGACTGGGAAATTTGGGTTGATGAGAAGATCCGCGACAGGGCGCTGGAACTTATCGCGCAATATATTGAAGAGAATCCACAAGTTTCGATGTTGGATGAGCAGGAAACAGAACCATATCAGAAGACTTTCACCGGCATATGGGCATGCCTGATTTTATTGGCATGCCATATCGTCGTGAACATGACCGGCAACGCAGATAAAATCTTCAGGGAATATGGCGCATCTTCCCATGATATTCTCAACGGAGAACTTTACAGGACCGTTACTGCTTTGATGCTGCACGCCGGCTATCCGCATTTGGTGGGTAATATGGCCGGCATTGCCATATTCGGCACTGCAGTGTGCAACATAACGGGCGCGGGTGCCGGCTGGTTGATGATACTGTTGACCGGGATTTTGGGAAATCTCGCCGATGCAGCCCTGTTCCGATACGGTCATATTTCAATCGGCGCATCGACCGCCGTATTTGGCGCTGTCGGTATTCTGGCTGCATATCAGCTTTACAGGAAGATAAAAATCCCCGGTCAAAAGATGAAAGCCTGGCTTCCCATTGCCGGCGGCCTGGCTCTGCTCGCATTTCTGGGTTCAGGTGAACACTCGGATCTTATGGCGCATCTGTTCGGCTTTATAGCGGGAATTTGTCTCGGACTTGTCTGTGTGCTGTATTTGAAAGACGTTCTGAAAAAAAGACATCAGATCTACTGCATGGCCGCGACAATCGTCACCGTTATTTTATCGTGGGCAAAGGTGCTTTTATCACGGTAATCCCTTTAGATTGAGGAAAATGCATCGGGCTCCAACACAAGCTCTGCCTCCAACCTCTACCCTCCAACCTTAAACGGCCGCAGGCCCTGCCTCCGGCCTTTAAGGTATGGTTTCAACTTGTCGGGCCCTTTCTTTAAGCAGAAAATGATAAATCAGATCACAATATCGATCCAGCTCCAGCATCCCTTTGCCTGAAACGGTGTATCTCCAAAATCCGTATAGTTTTGTCAGGTTGATGAGACGCTGACTGTAGGATCTCCAGTTAAATCGATCCTGAACGCGTTGGATCCCGTTTGTGGAGATGGTTTTCCACAAATTTTCATCGGCTTCACATTGTTTAATAAAATGTTCAAGGCTTTTTGATATCAGTTCAGGTTTGCTCGTATTCAGCAAGAATCCATTGATTCCGTATTCAATAATCTCAAGGGGTCCGCCGAATTTGGGTGCAAAGGTGGGCAATCCTGAGGCCATGGCTTCAATGATCGTTAAACCAAAGGCCTCAAAGAGCGCCGGCTGGACAAAGATCCCTTTATGGTCGGCAATAATTCTGTAAACCTCACCGGTATCCAGCTTGTTGATACTGGGGAGCCAACGAACTTTACCATGCAGGTTAAATCGCTTTATGAGATCGTATGCTTTGGTAATTTCGCTTCTCTCTTCAATATCGCTGGAGTCTTTAACATGAATCGTTCCTGCAGCGAAAATGAGATTGCACGACTGCAAAAGTTTTTTACTCATGCCGAATGCATGAATGAGGCCGGTGATATTTTTAATTTGATCAAATCGGGCCATGGTGAAAATAGGGGGCTTATCCGGATCGTCCAACTTTCCAAAAATATCTTCTGTTTCATCATAAAAAAGCCGCTTTTCCCATTGCTGCCATTTATGTTCGATACGCTTTTCTTTCTCGTAGTAAGGAAAATACAGTTCTTCATCAACGCCAGGCGGTATGACATTGAATTTTGGTGCAAACAGGTTGATGCCGCTGACAATCTGACACAGATCCGGCATGGTAAAAAATTGATAGGATTCGTACTGACCCACGGTATCTTCCGTACCGATAATCTCCTGTAATGTGCTGGTGATGATAAAGTCCGATTTGTTCATTGAGAAAATATCGGCGGTATATTGTATTGAAAAATGGTAATCCGGCTCCTTGTCCTGCCAGCTGATATCGGAAAATGCATATTTTGTTTTTTCCAAGGCATGTGCAATAGTGCATTGAATGACATCAAACTTATCCGATAACAATGACGCCACCAAATTTCCGTCCGAATAGTTTCCGATCACCAGATCAGGACGTCCCTGAAATTCGCCGAGCAGTTCTTTTGATGCATCTTCTGCAAATGTTTCCAGATAAGGCCAGATCTTAAAACGAGAGATCCAGTGTTTGACCACATTATACTGGTTATCCCGAAACGGCACCCGCAATATCCAGCCGTTATCGGAATGAAAAATTTTTTCCTTGCGCTGATTACAGGTCGTATCTTCGGCTTCAGGGATCAACCGGGTCAGGACAATAATTTTGGGGTCGATTTCCAAGCCGGTCAATTCAATTTCAGTTTTCAAATGCTTTTCCAGGGCTCTCACCTGGTCGAGGATATAAATCACCTGCCCCCCGGTGTCGGGTTTGCCCAGTGCATTGGTTTGTCCAAACCAGCCATGGGGTGAGATAATGGCAATTTTTGAAATCAGCGGCACGGGAACGCGGGATATGAATCGCTCCAGCAGTTTATCGGTGGGTTCATTGATGAGATCGAGCAGCGTTTCAACGGTTTCGATAATCCGGCCCACGGTATTGCCCCAACCGACCTCGAATCCGGATTTTTTCATTCTTGTTTCAACGCTGGAAAATGGTGTTTCAGGTTTCTTTTTTCTGAGCCATTCCAAGAGATGTTCCAGTTTTAGGCAGAATGTGTCAAAGTCCTTGGTGAATACACCGTTAATCAGAAGTTGCCGGCCGTTAAACTGATGAAGCTTAATAAAATCGAACAGTTTTGTATTCCACTCTTCAGGCCGGCTAAAGATGTTGCTGCTCAAGTATCGATTCAAAAAACGGATGCCGTTTCCTATGGAGCGAGTATCGCGGAGCGAAGGCGCGAAATCATAAAACGGCATAAAATCAATATGAAGATGATAGCCGTCGCTTCTCTTTTTCTGTGCATAATAATCTTTTAAATCCAAATATTTAGGAAGTGAGATTTCTTCCATGTATTCTCCATCCCGGCGAACCATATAAAAACGGTACTTTGCAATGGCCCAGCGATGCATCAACACGAGATGTTCATTGGTTATAAAAATCTCCTGTGATTTTTTGAAAAATTGAAACAACGAAGAGTTTTCTCGAAAATTCTTTGTCTTCCGATTTTTGTCACAATACGCACGGAACAAGTGGATGATACCGTTTCTTAAATATATCGTTTGATGCTGATTCGACATAAAAGAGATGAGTTCTTTGAAATCTTTGTGCTCGTTTTTTCTAATCAGTGATCCCAGTAAATTCTTCATTATCAGTCAGCCCTGTGTTCCGCTTTTTCTAAAAAGTTATAATGTTGAATGGCCTCTAAAATCCCACCCGTATATTTTTGCTTTGCAAAATAGACATTTCGCAGCCCTTTGAGCTTTTCAAGTTCAGGGCTGTAGTTGCCGACAATGACGGCGAGCGGATCGCCTCGAAGCATTTCCTCGTCATTGCCTGAACCTCCGCATACCAGAAAATTATTCAAAGGAATTTCCCATTTATAACTGAGATAGCGCAGTGCCTTTCCTTTTGATGCCCGGTAGGGAAGGATATCAAGATATTTATTGTGAGAATAGATGAGTGTATAGCGGCATTTATTGCGAAGCAGGCGCTCATGAATTTTCGCCAGCCTGTCTTTTCCCGGCCGCATGTCATAGCTGACTTTGAATTGGCGCTGGGTTGATTCCTCCTGATAGGTTAAAAAACCAAGTTTCTCAAGTGTTCTGACGATCTTTTCTCTGTCCCATTTGGCGGATATATGGGTCGACCAGCCCTTGGCATAATGAATGTTTTTCCCGTAGTAAATTTCCGCGCCGACAGACGATATAATAATGTCCGGAGGATGGACGCCGTTTTCTTCAAGATACGCCCTGACCGAATCGACGGTCCGTCCGGAGGCAACGCCGAATCCAATGGTTTTTCGATGCTTCTTTAATACATCCAGAAATTCTTCGAGATGGTCGTTCTCTTCCCCGATGAGTGTGTCGTCGATATCCGAAATAATAAAATGGTTGAGTTTGGCCAAACGTTTGCCGATGGCATCCGAAGGTTCCGCGACCTTCATCTTTTCCGTATCAAGGTTTTTAATCGCTTGCTTAATTTCGCTGACATAGGTGTCTGAATGGGTTTTCCATGTGTAGTATTTTCTGATGTTCAATACCCCGGCTTTGGAATACTGCTTCCATTTGTTGCTGTCTGAAATGATTTGTTTGATGGCCCCTGCCAATTCCTTGATATTCGTTGTATCAACCAGTAGCCCACATTTACAGTTATTGATGATATCCATTGGACCGCCGTCATTGGGCGCAATAATGGGCAGACCGCAGGCGGCCGATTCAATGAGCGTAATCCCAAATGGTTCGGCCAGTGCGGAGTTGACAAATACCCCTCGCTTTTCAGCGGCAATCCTGTAAAGTTCCGGCACTTCATACTCAAAGTCGTGCTTTTTGGGAATGGCAATCTTTCCATAAAGATCGTATTTGTCCATTAACAAAAGAATTTCCGTAAGAACGTTTCTCTCGTTGTCTTCCATCTTTGAAATGTCTTTGCGAATTCCTGCAAAAACAGCCAGATTAGCCATGGATTGAAGCGCCAAATCTTCGCCGTATGCTGTGATCAGACCGGCAATATTTTTTCGTTTGTCAGGCCGGCACAAAGACAGAATCAACGGACGATCCGGATGCATCAAGAATCGGTTGAGTTCTTCCAGTAGCGAGGCATGGGCATACATTCTGGCTTCATCTTTTTCTGTATCCGACAAGATATCACGATAAAAAGGATAAAATGTCTCGATATCCAATCCAGGCGGAATGACAGTAAATCGGGGAATCTCTTTGTTCTCGTATTGAGCGTATTGCTCTTTGATTTCATGATGGGTGCTTGAAACAATCAGATCTGCATGTTTTAATATTTCTTCCTCCATGTTTATGCGGTGATCAATTTTGAATTTCTTATCGATATCGGCTATATTCATACCGTTATTCAACAGGTTTTTTAATTTAGAGCGGCCAAGGGAATGTCCGGTGTAAATCAGCGGAATTCCAAAAATGTCCGCCAACTGCATGGCCACATATCCTGCATCGGGATAGTGACCGTGAACGATGTCGGGCATGATTTTCTGTTGCTTGATATATTTAATGGTTTTATCGACAAATTCATCCAGGTGCGGCCATAGAAGTTCTTTTCGCATGTATTTCCGCCCACCACACTGAATTCTTACAATTTTAAATTTGTCATTCACATGTTCAATGGGTTTGGCGTAATCTCTGGATACGGCTTTATCGGAAATCAATCGCGTAAACAATTCGACCTGTCTCACTCGGCCATGTTGACTGAGGGCGTTTGCCAATTCAATGACATATTTAATTTGACCGCCGGTATCTGCATCACGACCCAGTTCCATATTTTCAGATCGAAGCAAACCATGAACGCTGATCATTTGGATGTAAAGGCCTTTGGCAGACATGCTATCCTCCATTCTCAATCATTTCTATTATCGGTTCATAAAATTTCCGGGATTTGGGAACCGCGCCTCTGATTTCACAGATGCGAGACGCAAACATGGATGCCATGGACAACATTCTATCCGGTTTCCATCCTTTTATTATCCCAACGACCAGCATTGCGGAATAGGCATCTCCGGCGCCGACGGTGTCGACTATTGATGAAACCCGGTTTGTTTTTGATTGGAAATAACCGTCTCTGGTGTATAATTCGCTCCCTTTATCCCCGCCGGTTACCGCCACAATTTTAAGTGCGTATTGATCCATCAAAAAATGAATAAACGCATCATTATCTTTTGAGAATCGAAAGATTTCCTTACATTCATCAAGTTCCTGGGTATTCAGTTTCAGTATATCGGCATGTTCAAGGGATGTGAGAATCACCTTGCTGGAATAACAGCCCTGCCGTAAATTGATGTCATAAAAGCAAAGGGTATCAGGGCGTCGGTTTTTCATGAATTTCTGGATATTCTCGAATCCCTGTTTGCTTCTTTGCACCAGCGTTCCGAAATAAATAACGTCGGCTTTATCCATAAGAGATGAATGCGCTTTAGGAAGATAACGGATATAGTCATAAGCCACGTCGGTGTTGATGTGAAAGGTCGGATTGCCGGACGCGCTGAGTTGAACGGTAACGGTTCCGGTATCATGGCTGTCATCAATTTGAATATCATGGCTGTCAAAATGATGTTGTTCTAATATGTTTAAGATTTCTTTTCCAAGGGCATCCTTCCCAATGCGTGAGATACAACGCACCGGGAATCCGAGATTTTTGAGATGATAGGCGAAATTAAAAGGCGCCCCGCCGAGTCGCTTTTCGTCTTCAAATACATCGAATAGAATTTCACCGATAACAAGGATCACTTTACACCTTCTTTTTAATTTTTCGAATGTCTTCAATAAAGCTGTTGATCTCGTGAAGCAAAACCTTCTGTTCGGATATGATCAAATTCATATATTTATTGAGCCCCGGGAAAGACGACACGTCAACATCCATTAATTTTAGGAGATCCCTTTGATCAACGGATTGAAACGAACCCAAACTGACAAATTTATTTCTCAAATCAACGACCGTATCAGGCTCCGTATCTTTTTTGACAGATGCCATCAGCAAGAGCTTAATGGCCAGCTTGGCATCGATTTTCGAACATGGAAGTCTCGAGATGTCTTTGAGCTTCATGGGGTTGTTTTTGAGGACCGCGTTGTATTGATTCATGAGATCATGCGCCCAGTTTGACATTGTCATCTGGGCTTTTTTGTTCATGGTGAGGATTGCGGTGACGCCTCTTTTGCGTAATGTATTAAGAATCGTCTCGATCTCCGATGATGAATTCCCGGTTGTCGTTAGATTTTTATTTTTAATGTTTTTTGTCGGTTTCATTAAAGATCCCTTCATTCTTTTCACATTAATATAAGGATTCATCGAAAAAAAACAATTTTGACAGGATAAGCAGCAATAATTTCTTCCGATTTAGAGTCTGATCCTGAATTCCCCTCAAAGAATAGAACTGGTTTCAAAACCTCCTCTCGGGCCCAATCTCTGCGTTGGGCTAAGACGTCCAATCCCCGAAATATCCTCGATATTCCTGCGGTTGACCGCTCCAGTCCGCCTTGACCTTGAACCCGATTGAAGGTTTTGGAACCACTTCTATCATTATGTCTTTGTTGTTGAACGAAATAACCGCGGATTACCATACCAGAGCGTTATAAATCCAACCTTTGTCTCCATCTGCATGCTGCACATATATCCAACTGCCTTTTCGCTTGATGAGTTTAAACGCAACGCCTTTTTCCGCCTGAAATGCGACGCTGTATCTGGTGCCGGGACCTGAGCGAATATTGCAATTGTCTTTAATGGTAATAACCGATGGCATTTTACGAATCAGAGAACTTTTTATCCATCCTTCATCTCCTTCAAAATCGACAAACCGAAACCAGGCTCCAACTTTTTGAATAACATTTATTGGGTAGTATTTATTGACTTCCCAAAGGATATCATAGTTCGTTCCGGGTCCGGAGCGGATATTCGCATCGGAGACTGAAACGGTAAGGCGTTCCAATGCAAAAGCAGCATTCGATAGGTTTATAAAAAGAAATAACGTAATGACTGACACATAAAAAAGAAACCGAATATTTTCCAAAAGATTTCGCTTGTTCTGAATATTCATCATCATTTCTCCGAGAGCTTTCTTGAATATATTTAGTTTAGAATATTTTAGTTAAAATTATTATACATGTAAAAGTCATTTGTAAAGTTCTTTCATAAATATGCAAGTTGGGGAGGGTTGTTCAGAGGGGCTCGGCGATCGAAAAAAAGATGAATTTAAAACACTATTTAACCTCGATGTCTTGGACATCCAACATGTCGGTCAGCATGTTCAGAGAGCTTACGATCTGCTCTTTTTTGGCGTTTTCAGTTTGTTTCAGACCGTCGATGATCTTTTGCTGGATGGGGGGAGGGGCATTTTCGGCCAATTTTTTCCCGGCTTCGGTGAGTTGTATGATAATCATGCGCCGATCCGGAGAGTTTCGCATCCGTTCCGCAAGACCTTTTTCTTCCAAACGGTCGACAACACCGGTGACCGTGCTGGATTTGACCATCATATGTTGGGCGATTTTGGATGGCGGCAACGGGCCATACTCATACAGTGTCAAGATACAGTTCAGCTGTGCTGCGCTGATCCGGTATTTTTTGTTTAATTCTTTGCTATAGAGCTCGCTCGCTTGAATGAGTCTGCGGATTGAAAAGATGATTTGCCTGGTCTGGTCGGACGGAACTATTTTGTCTTTAGTATTCGGATTATCGCCGGCATCGGTTGACATTTTATTTTGTTCCTGTTAAAAAAATTTTACCTCAAACATTTATTACTGCAGATAAATTAATAAATCAATATAATTTTTACTCACTTAAAAAATGTATCAATGAGATTAAATAAACATAGACACGGGTTTCTGCTGCTATTCATATCCGTTATGTATCTCGCATGTCCAGCGTCCCTGTCATATTCACAGACATTTAACGCGAATTTTCACATAGATTATAAGAATGATTTATTGTCTTTATCGGCACAAAAGGCTGATCTGAAGGATGTTCTTTTGAAACTTTCCGCCAAAACGGGCATTTATGTTAAATTCCCAAGTTCTTTAGATAAACAAATAACCACTCAATTGGTTCATGTTTCTCTTAGGAAAGCATTGTCTGAAATTTTAAAAGGAACCAATTATGCCATAATCTATTCCGGTTCAGGGAAGAATCAGGCGGTTGTCTCAAAAGTTTTCGTATATGCGAAGGCTAAAAAATCCATGATATCAGGCCGATCGATACAGCAAGAGAATATGATCGCATCCAGAATTAGAGCTTATGAAAAACGGGTTCGGTT
>JBAUWG010000011.1:0-3789 GCA_049583675.1 Desulfobacterales bacterium
CTCTCGGGCTGACCAAAAAGACGTATGGAACCTGTTACATCAAGAAATGCTTCGTCAATGGATATTGGCTCAACTAAAGGTGTAAAACGGCGAAATATTTCAAATACCTGTTCAGAGACTTCCTGGTATCTTGACATCCTGACAGGTAAGAAGATTCCATGAGGACAAAGGCGTTTTGCTTTGGCAATCGGTTGGGCAGAATGAACCCCAAATTTTCGAGCCTCGTATGAGGCGGATGACGCCACCCCTCTTTCCTTGCTGCCACCGACGATAACCGGTTTACCTTTTAGGGCTGGATTGTCCAGCACCTCAACCGAGGGGTAAAAGGCATCCATGTCCAAATGAATGATGTGTCTTGACTGAACTTGCTTATTCATGACAACACATGATAGAAACGAGTCTATCCTTCAATCCATCCCATTATCAATTCGACCGGAAGCTGTAACTCCTGATCTGAAAGCGCCTTTCCTTTCTTTATCCCATGCCACTTCTGAATACAACCCCGGCAACAGGTGTCGGTGGCATGCTGAGCAATGAAAACAGGGCCATTGCTGGCCCCTACCTTGCTGCGAATAAGTAATTATTTTACAGCTTCCTTCAAAGCTTTTCCCGGAGCAAACTTTGGAACTTTGCTTGCCGCAATAAATATCTCTTCTCCGGTTTGAGGATTTCTGCCTTTACGAGCCGACCTATTTGCCACCTTAAATGTGCCGAACCCGACCAGTGATACATCCTCTCCTTTGCCCAGTGCCTCAGTAATGCTTGAAAGGACAATGTCCACAGCCGCCTGGGCATCTTTTTTGGTTTTTAAAGCCTTGGAAACCTCGTTGACTAAATCTGCTTTGTTCATGTTTTACCTCCCTTCTTTAGCGTTGTAATTTTTTGAATTTAATTAGGATTTTTACGTTCTCCCACTTTTTAATAAATACAGGTTAATCTTTTTGATATCGATGTTCAACCTATTTTATCGGAGTCGCATCGATATTGCTAAAAAAAAATAAAAATTTAGTTTATTAGAAACTTGACATACTGTATATTGTAGCATATCTAAGTCAGAATACAAAATGCATGGTTTTAGCGATTATCATTTTCTGAACTGAAGGGCTATGTGATGTTCTTAATATTTTAAACATCGAGGGAGGGTACCACCTATGGCAACTGCGAAGAAAAAAACAGCAACTAAAAAGCCAGCAGCAAAGAAAACAGCGGCCAAAAAAACTGCAACTAAAAAAACAACAGCAAAGAAACCCGCCACAAAGAAAGCGGCAGCAAAAAAAACGGTAGCGAAAAAAAAATAGCCCTTTTGTTGAGCCCTTCAGTAAGAAGCGGGGAGGCAATGATAGTTCTTCTATAAAGCCTTCCCGTTTTCTTGTTTCAGAATGAATAACAACAGGTATCGCTTACCCGTCAACATATCGAAATTTTCGTTATGTCCTTTTATGTTTATGTAATTATAAGCCTTAAATATGGCACCTATGAGATGGAGGCAACTATTCCGGCAGTTTTACGATGGTTCTTCCTTTATGCTTTCTTTGAAGGATGAAATCGATTCGCGCGCTCAGTTCATCCAAGGAAACTTCGGTGGTCAAGAGTTCCAGACGCTCCAGTTTCCAATCGCTGGCTATTTTATTCCATACCTTTAATCGAAGGGGCATCGGACAATTCTGCGAGTCGATTCCCATCAGTGTTACCCCCCTCAATATAAAAGGATAGACGTTCAAAGGCAGATCATGTGATCCAACATTTCCACAACAGGTAACCCCACCGTGAAGCTGTATTGATTTGATCATCGTAGCCAGTATTTCACCGCCGATGGTATCAATCCCGCCGGCCCAAAGCCCATTAAGCAGCGGCTTTCCAGTGGCGTCGGTGGCCGCTTCAATACTGATAACTTCTTTGGCGCCGATTTCTAATAAAAAATCCGTTTCATCGATGATACCGTTCACCGCTGCAACGTCATAGCCGGCTTTGGCAAGTATGGAAACCGCTATACTTCCCACACCTCCCGTAGCACCGGAAACCAGTATGCGTCCCATATCCGGAGTGACGCCGTAGTCAACCAGCCGATAAACCGAAAGCGCTGCCGTGAAGCCCGCCGTGCCGAATATCATGCTCTCTCGAGGGGAGAGACCCTCGGGCATCTTGACGACCCAATCCGCAGGGACGCGTATGTATTGGGCGAAACCTCCGGATGTGTTCATTCCGAGATCATAGCTGGTGACGATGACTTTGTCTCCGACATTGAAATCCTTGCTTTGGCTTTCTGCCACGATTCCTGCGGCGTCAATTCCGGGGGTGTGCGGATATTTCTTGGTGACGCCTCTGTTTCCCATGGCGGACAGAACATCCTTGTAATTCAGAGACGAATACTTGACATTGACGAGCACATCTCCCGGCGGAAGATCATCAAGAGTCCTGTTTTTGATTTCTCTGACAAATTGGTTGTTTTCTCTCTCTGTCACCACCATCGCCTTGAATGTATTTTGATTCATGGACGTACCTCCATTATTTAATACCCTAAATAATCGTAAACAAAACAGGGAAAGAAACCGACCGGTCTGTCTTTATTATAGGATGTCTTTTATCGATGTCAAACACACTTTTTTAAAATTTCACCTTGGGAACGGCTTTTTCTGTCTCGGGCACTTGATAGTATGTTGCGCTTGAGACACCTGCAATGGTGGCATAGAATCTTCCGAGAAATGTGCGGATGTAGGTGTTCAGGATCTGAACAGAATCGTTGTATCGTTTCCGTTCAACGGCAATCCTGTTTTCGGTTCCTTCCAGGCTATCCTGAAGTTTAAGAAACGATTCGTTGGCCTTGAGTACCGGATATCTTTCCTGCAGCAAAAGGAGTCTTGAGAGCACACCTTCAAGCTGGTTTGAGGCATTGATTTTGCCTTTTACATCCTTGGCCTGAAAATACTGGGTTCGAGCCTGTGCAATATCTTCAAAAATTTCTTTTTCATGCGATGCATATCCTTTGACAGTTGCAACCAAATTGGGAATCAGATCGTATCTTCTTTTGAGCTGGTTTTCCACCTGCGCCCATTTGCCCTTAACATTTTCATCCATGGTAATGACCCGGTTATAACCGGAAATAATATTGCCGATCGCCATAACCCCGACCAGTACGACAATTCCCACGATGATAAGTATGGTTTTCATCTGTTTTGACATAATGACCCTCCGATTAACAACAATTAAACGTTTGAAATTTCTACAACTTAATGAAAATATGAGACACTTTTTGAAGCTTTAACGTTTTCCCCGGACATGGAACAATGGAATATGGGAAAATTGGAAGGTTGGTTTCTACAGGGATATTATCCATTTTAAAATATTATCTTCAACCCAAATTTTACCTTGAGCTCCAAATGACATTATCCCAGCTTTTTAACTGCGTCTAAACCACTAGATCGTGTCCAACCATGAGTCCAAAATGGACACTAAGAGTATCCATTCAGAAATCAGCAGTTTTTGTTCTGATCAAGGCCGCACAAGGTTTTGCGGTGAGGCGTACGACGGTACGCCGCAGCCGGAAATCCGCGGAGAACGCCGAGCAGAGCAAAAAGGGCCATTTCTGAATGGATACTAACTACCATCCTCCGGATGCCCCCCCTCCGCCGAACCCCCCACCACCGCCGCCGCCGAAACTTCCGAAGCCACCGCCGCCAAATCCACCGCCGCCGCCCCATGGCCCGCCTCTGCCACCCATGGAAGAAAACAGCAGAAACAACAGAAACGCTCTTGGATTTCGAATAAACAATATCCCCAAAATAATGAAAA
>JBAUWG010000012.1:0-3854 GCA_049583675.1 Desulfobacterales bacterium
ATCTTGCCGGCGGATCATCCCGGAGACCTGGTCATCGCTTATGTCAACGAATCCGGCCAACGGATTCAAGAAACCTTTGGCATGGTGGTGTTGTCCGTGGGATTTGCTGTCTCGGACCAGGCCGTCAATCTGGCCCAAAAATTAAAGATCGGTCTGGATCCTTTTCAGCTTGCCTTCACCGGCAGTTTCGATCCGGTTCAGACGTCCAAACCCGGCATCCTTGTTTGCGGCACTTTTGAAAGCCCTAAAGACATTCCCCAGTCGGTCATCGAATCCAGCGCCTGCGCGGCCATGGCGGAACAAATCCTGGCCGATTCCCGGGGGACCCTGGCCCGGACAAAAGAAATTCCCGCAGAAACGGATGTCAAAGGCGCCCCCCCGCGCACCGGGGTGTTCGTGTGTCACTGCGGTACCAATATCGCCGGGTTTCTGGATGTTCCGGATCTGGTGGAATATGCCAAGACCCTCCCCCATGTGACATATGTAGAAGATAACCTTTTTAGTTGCAGCCAGGATACCCAGGAACAGATGACCCGGGTGATCAAAGAACAGAACTTAAACCGCATTGTCGTAGCCGCTTGCACCCCCAGGACCCACGAACCGTTGTTTCAGGAAACCGTGCTGAATGCCGGCATCAACAAATACCTGTTTGAAATGGCCAATATTCGAAACCAATGCTCATGGGTCCACAGCAATGAAAAAGAAAATGCCACCCAGAAAGCCAAAGATCTGATCCGCATGGCCGTGGCCAAAGTCAGCCTGCTGGCGCCCCTTTACGATCCTGAAATCGATGTGAACCCATCCGCGCTGGTGGTGGGGGGGGGAATATCCGGCATGACCGCGGCCCGCAATCTGGCCAAGCAGGGATATTTCGCCCATCTCATTGAAAAGAGCGATACCCTGGGCGGTCAGGCCGTGAATCTCTACGAGACCTGGGACGGCGAAGATGCCCAGGCAAAACTGGCCGAGCTGGTCCAAGCGGTGGCATCGGATCCCAACATCAATATTTTGACCCACAGCCAGGTCAAAAGGGTCGACGGTTTTGTCGGCAATTTTAAAACAATCATTGATACGGCCGGAAAAGAACAGGTCATCGATCACGGGGTGGCCATCATTGCCACCGGCGCACAGGAATTCAAACCCAGCCAGTATCTTTACGGAAAAGACCCCCGGGTGCTCACCGGTCTCGAGCTGGATCGAAAATTCATCGACAACACCCTGGCGGTGGACGCTATCCGATCGGCCGTGTTTATCCAGTGCGTGGGTTCCAGGATCAAGGAAAGGCCCTATTGCTCCAAGGTCTGCTGCACCCACTCGGTCAAGAACGCGCTGGCGTTGAAAACACGCAAACCCGACATGGCGGTTTTTGTACTTTACCGGGATATGCGCACCTATGGATTGCGGGAAGCCCTGTATCGCGAGGCCCGGGAAAAAGGGGTTGTCTTTGTCCGGTACGACGTCAACAAACCCTTCACCGTATCCAATGAGAACCCGGAACTGGCCATCAGGTGTTTTTCCACCATGTTCCAGAGGGAAATAGAAATCAAGCCGGATCTGCTGGTTCTGGCCACGGCCGTCGTGCCGCCAAAGGACAATCCGGTTGCCGCTTTGTTCAAGGTGCCGTTGAATGAGGACGGCTTTTTTGTGGAAGCTCATGTCAAGCTCCAACCCATTGATTTCGCCACCAAAGGGGTGTATGTTTGCGGATTGGCCCATTCGCCCAAACCCGTGGACGAAGCCGTGGCCCAGGGACTCGGCGCGGCGTCCCGGGCGGGAACCTTTTTGTCGAAAAAGAAAGTCTTCGGCAACGCCGTGGTTTCCGGAATCGACGAGCGGCTTTGCAGGGGTTGCCGAATCTGCCAGCAGGCCTGTCCGTATCAGGCCATCGACTTTTTGGAAGATTCGATTGTTTGCAGGGTCAACCCGGCGGTGTGCACGGGCTGCGGCTCCTGTGCCGCGGTTTGCCCCACCGGAGCGGCGTCGGTGTTTTATTTTGACGATGAAAAGGTGCTGGCCATGGTGGAAGCAGCCTTTAATTGATTGATGATATATGATGGCCTGCCCTGTTAAATCCTCCAAAGGAGGGCTGCCAAAGGCAGCATTTAACAGGGTGAAATTGTTGATTTACGATTTTTGATTGCCGGACCATGGATCAACGATTCAACGATTTAACCATTTAACCAAATCAGGAATGAGATATGACGGAAACATTTCAGCCGAAGATTATTGCATTTGCCTGTAACTGGTGCGCGTATTCGGCTGAGGATCTGGCCGGCGTCAGCCGTCTCCAGTACCCGTCCTGTATGCGCATTATTCGCGTGTTGTGCTCGGGACGGATCAACCCCAATTTTGTCCTCAAAGCCTTTGAAAAAGGCGCTGACGGGGTTTTGGTGGCCGGGTGACATATGGGAGACTGCCATTACCTGGATGGTAATGTGAAGGCTGAAAAAATATTTCAGACAACCCGTGCACTGGCAGGTATCATCGGTATCGACCTTAAAAGGCTCCGGCTGGAGTGGGTGTCGTCGGCGGAAGGGATGCGGTTTGCGGAAATCGCCCGTGAATTTACGAAACAAATCATAACATTGGGACCGTCTCCATTGAAACAGGCGGCTTAACTACGATAGGACTAAAAAAATCCATTCGGATTATCCGGGTTATAAAAAATGAACGCATGAATCTGAATGATGGAGAACGTGAAATGACGGCTGTTGCCGAACTGGTCAATACGACCAAAACCTATTATTGCCTCGATTGCGGAGTCTGTACCGGAAGCTGCCCGGTGGCCAGGGTGTTTCCTGAATTTTCCCCCCGGCAGATCATCGAGCGCTCGCTCTATGGCCTTGAAGAACTTTCGGATACCACGCTCTGGGACTGTTTGACCTGCGCCCAGTGCAGCGTGCGCTGCCCGGCCGATATTAATTTTCCCGAGTTTATCCGCCGGATGCGCGGTGAAGCGCGATCCGTGGGGTTCGAGGGTGTCCCCGCCCACAACGGCATGCTTCAAACCATCATGGACCTTCAGACCAAACCAATCAAGCAGCATCGAACCTCCTGGATCCAGGACGGGAAAACCAAAGAAACCGGGGACGTATTCTATTTTGTGGGGTGCCGGCCGTATTTTGACGTTATTTTCAAGGATATCGATGCCGGATCCATTCAGGGGGCGCAGCACATCCTCAAAATACTGAATCTGTGCGGGGTGGAGCCGGTGGTCAGCAATGATGAGCGATGCTGCGGCCACGATGCCCTGTGGAACGGCAACCTCGAAACCTTCAAGCGCCTGGGCCGGCTGAACCTGGACACCATCTTGTCCTCTGGGGCCAAGCAGGTGGTTTTCAGTTGCCCCGAAGGATATCACACATTTAAAAATATCTATCCGAAGTATTTCGGAGAACTGGGTTTTGAACCGGTCCACATTCTGGATTTTCTGGCCCAAAAACTCGATGCCGGCGACATCGAATTTCAGGATTCGGAAAAGAAAACCGTGACCTTTCACGATCCGTGCCGCCTGGGAAGAATGGCCGGCATCTTTGACGCGCCCCGCCGGTTGATCGAAGCCATGCCCGGCCTTGAATTCAAGGAGATGGCCCGGAGCCGGGAAAACGGCGTCTGCTGCGGCACCAGCGGCTGGATGAACTGTTCGAGCTGTTCCAAAAAAATTCAAATGGAGCGTCTGACCGAGGCCATGGAAACCGGCGCAAGCACGCTGGTCACCGCGTGCCCCAAGTGTCAGATTCATTTCCGGTGCGCCAAATCCGCGTACCAGCTTGACATTGAAATTACGGATCTGTACGATCTGGTGGTTGATCAACTGAAAACAACGTAACCAGATTCAGCGGTTTTTTTGGACA
>JBAUWG010000013.1:0-8112 GCA_049583675.1 Desulfobacterales bacterium
GCGTCATTCTGCTGAATCGCCGTTATCTCTCTTTTCGAAAAATCGACAGAGACATAAGCATCTCTTTGAAACAGTCTGATCTTCCTTTCATTTTTGGTTGAGATCCGGCTAGCCGTTATATTGGCCACACAACCACTCTCAAATTCAAGACGGGCGTTTGCAATATCAACATGTTCAGAAACTACGGGCACTCCCGATGCGTGAATAGCACTTATTCCGGACCTGACAAAGTGCAGAATAAGATCTATGTCGTGGATCATCAGGTCCAGAACAACGCTGACGTCGGTGCAGCGTCCCTTAAAAATACTCAACCGGTGAGATTCAATGAACATCGGCTGTTTCACAATATTTTTCAGCGCTACGATCGCCGGATTAAACCGTTCGAGATGTCCGACCTGTATCATCAGATTGTTCGACTCAGCCAAACGAATCAGTTCATCAGCCTCTTCAATGGTCACTGTAATCGGCTTTTCTATCAAGATATCGATATTGTTGAGCAAAAAATCTCTGGCAATGACAAAGTGCGACGGGGTCGGCACGGCGATGCTAACGGCGTCGACCTTCCCAAATAACGTTTGATGCGTGGTATAAGCCGTCGTATTTGCCTTATCGGCCACGGTTTGGGCCCTGGATTCATCAATATCAACAATCCCCACCAATTCGACATCGGTCATCCGCGCATATTTTTCTGCATGAAATTGCCCGAGATATCCGACCCCGACCACACCGACTCGCAGTTTTTTCTTCATGTCATTCATCTATTGCAACAATCACAATACCATATTTATCTGCCAGATCGATCATCTCTTTCCTGTCAAAAACAACCGCCTTGCCGGCTTCAATACCTAAAACCATCGCCCCTGCTTCATGCATGACTCTGATGGTCTGAGCGCCGACAGCAGGAATGTCGAACCGTGTGTCCTGGTGAGGCTTGCATACCTTAACGACAATCGCCGTACCTTTGCCGAGCTTTCCTCCGCGCTTTATGGTCGCATCTGTTCCGTCAATAGCTTCTATCGCCAGCACGGATCCGCCGCCGACCACGACGCATTGTCCGATATCCAGGCGTCCGATCTCTTTTGCCAGTTTCCAACCGATGTCCAGATCCTTTTTTTGAGACCGGGACGGTTTCCTTTTTGTCCAGCAGCCTGGCCGTGCTAACAGCTCCGGCATCAAAAATGTTGAGGATTTTATTTGAATCCCCTCCTCTTCAAGAATCCTCACAAACTCTCTTAATATGCCATCGTCATGGGTATTTCGCATCTCGGCGATGAGTCCAATGGCTTTAGCGTCCGGCCTGACATCAACAAACATTTTTGTCTTTGTGATGCCGCCGACCAGAGCAGCCTGGTTGACATCGTTTTTTTTAAAAAATTTAATAATGCGCTTCAGCTGGCCGATATAGATCCATTCTATGGTGTCGACATGATCGTTCAAACCCGGATCGGTCTCGTTTTTATGAGCAATAGCAAAAACACGAAATCCTCTGGCTTTTGCCGCTCTTGAAAAAAGAATGGGAAATTGTCCGTTCCCTGCTATGAGTCCTAATCGCATAACAACAAGTGAGTTGGTGGAACGGAGTTTTTTTATTGGCCTAACCGTTCCATAGATACGTTTTATGTTAACCGTTCACGGATTTTTTGAAATTCCAAATTCTAAATAACAATAGTCTAAGCGATTTCGATTATTCGAATATTGATAAGGATGTCTTTTTCAATTCACTGTTCTTTCTTCAGGAGTACAAGGTTTGGAATTTTGAATTCTGGCCATTGGGATTTGGGATTTGTTATTTGGAATTTTTATTTTATCGCGTAATGCCTCGCTGTGAAGATTTAATAAACCCAATAAAGTCAATCACTTCTGGAATATGGTCGACCTCCGCCTGGACTCTTTCTATGGCCTCGTTCAGTGTCAGACCGTATCTAAAGATAATTCTGTACGCCTTTTTCAATAAGGATAATGTCTCTTGTGTAAAATTCTGGCGTTTCAGTCCCACGCTGTTCAACCCATGCAGTTTCGCCCTGTCGCCGGCCGCGATAACATACGGGGGAATGTCTTTCACTACCGCCGATTTTCCGCCGATATAGGCATACTTGCCAATCCTGACAAATTGATGGATCGCCACCAGCCCGCCCACGGTTACAAAATCTTCGATGACGATATGGCCTGCAAGGGTTGCATTGTTTGCCAAAATAACCTTTTGGCCGGTTTTGCAGTCATGGGCGATATGAACATATGCCATGAGAAAATTTTCTTCACCCACTTCCGTTATACCGCCGCCGAATCCAGTGCCTCTATTGATGGTAACAAACTCTCGGACAACCGTTCCGCGTCCTATGGCAACATGGGTTTCCTCGCCTTCAAATTTTAATGCCTGGGGCACGGCGCCGATGGAGGCAAATTGAAAAATTTGGCAATCCGGACCGATGTCGACAAACGGTTGAATGACGACATGGGGGCCGATAACCGTTCCAGACCCGATCCGAACATTTGCGCCGACCATCGAATACGCACCAATATTGACATTCGCATCTATATTCGCCTTTGAATCGATAATTGCCGTGGGATGTATCATTCTCTATCTCCAAAAGTGGCCATCAGCTCGGCTTCAGCCACTATCTTTTTATCAACATAGGCGATTCCGGCCATTTTGAACACTTTGGCCCGTAGTTTAAGAAACTTGAGCTCAAATATCACCTGGTCTCCCGGCGTAACAGGTTTACGAAATTTGACCTTGTCTATCCCCATAAAATAAATCAGCGAATCATGGAACTCCTTGTCGAGGGATTTGGCAGCCAGCACAGCCCCGGCCTGGGCCATGGCCTCAACAATCAGGACACCCGGCATGATCGGATTCTCCGGGAAATGACCCTGAAAAAAAGGTTCGTTGATGGTTACATTTTTAAGGGCGACAATTTTCTCACCCAGCGTCAATTCCAAGATGCGATCGATCATAATAAAGGGGTATCGATGAGGTATCAATTTCATGATTCCCTGAATATCCAAAACCCTATCCGCTTTTTTTTCTTTTGTTGCGTTCATTATGTTTTTCCTCAATCTCCTCTAATCTCCGTTCCATCTCGGAAAGCTTTTTAGCAAGCTCCGGAAGCCTGGGAAGGACCCTTTGCACTCTTAACCATTGCCGGTGAGGGATTGCAGATGATCCTGATACTGTTTCCCCGTCAGGCACGGATTTAGCCACTCCGGCTTGCGGCCCGATGACGGCACGATTCCCTATGGTCAGATGCCCCGAAATACCTGCCTGTCCTGCCAAGATAGCATTTTTCCCAATGGAAACGCTCCCCGATATTCCGACCTGCCCGACAAGCAACGTATTCTCGCCCACTGTCACATTATGGGCTATATGGACCAGGTTGTCGGTCTTGACACCGCTCTGAATCCAAGTCTTCCCAAAGGTTGCCCTGTCGATGGCGTTTTGTGCGCCAATTTCAACATCATTGTCGATTTTTACGATACCCAAATGGGGTATCTTATAATAATTGTCTTCATCAGGCACAAAACCGAAACCATCACTCCCGATCACCGTGCCGGCATGAACGGTCACCCGATTTCCAATGACACAACGCTCAAGAATGGTCACATTGGGATAGATCCGGACATCGTCCCCGATGACCACGTTATCGCCAATAACGACGCTCGAATGAATTATGACGCGATGGCCAAGGGTGACATTGTCTCCGATTACGGCAAAGGGCGCTATGGACACATCCTCTCCGCAAATAAAGGCTTTCCCGATATAAGCGTCCCGGCTGATGCCGAAACCCGGTTTAGCAAGGGGATGAAAAAGGTTTAAAACTTTTATAAATGCCAGTTGGGGATTGCCCACCCGTATGATGATCTTCGTTCCGGCATCAAAATCTTTGGGGACGATAATCGCGCCGGCATCTGTATCATCAATCCGTTTCAAAAACTTTGATTGACCGGCATATGTAATTTCATCTGCCTTTGCATCCTCAAAAGATGCGGCGCCGCATATCTTTAGATGCTCATCTCCCCTAATCTCTCCTTCAACGATTTCGGCAATGCTTGCAAGCGTTAGTTCCATCTTTGGTCTCTCTGGTTATTTTTTGCTTTTCTTTGAAGCCTTTTGAGCAAATTCTGCATTGTATTTCTGAATTAACCGGTCGGTGATGTCGATGGCATCGGGCGCATACAATACGCCTGCCTCTCGTTTTTCGAAAATAATGAGAAACCCTTCCTTTTTGCCCATCTCCGTAACGACCTTCAAAACCTGTTTCTGAATATCTTTAACGTATTGCGCTTCCTGCAGCTTAAAATTGTTCATATATTTCGTTTTCAATGTTTTGAAATCATTGATATTGATTCTTATTTCGCGTTCTTTCTCTTCCCGCATTTCTTTGCTCATGACCAGTGCTTCTCGCTCCATCTTTTTCTTTTTCGCATCGATCTCATCCCCTTTTTTCTTGAGATCGTCTTCCATCTCTTTTCCCTGTTTGTTGATTTCAATCGTGGCCTTTTTGCCGGCATCTGATTTTTCAAGAACTTTCTGAAAATCGACAACACCAATTTTGGCCACATCCGCCCCGTAGGAAGATGTGACAACAAAGAAAATTGAAAAAACCATTGTCACCATCAATATTTTACAATTACGCATGTTATCCCCCTTCAGAGATTATTTTGTCCATCGATTTATTCATAAGACATAAAGATTCCCATACTTTTATATTTTTTCTAGAATGCCGTCCCCATGGAGAATTCCCAGCGGCCCCCCGATCCCTCGTCTTCTTCACTGCTGAGCCTGTATCCGTATTCAAGCCGTATCGGACCCATGGGAGAATACCACCTGAAGCCTAACCCGATGCTATCCTTCAGCGTGCTCAGGTCAACGCTTTCGCCGTCATTATAAACGTTACCGGCGTCAAAAAAGACCACGCCGACAAGCCCCTGTTTTTTTAATATGGGGAAAATGCATTCCGCATTAAATTGAACGAATTTATCCCCGCCGATGATATTTCCATCTTCATCCAAAGCATGTATTCCCTGCCAACCATAACCGCGAACCGAATTGATGCCGCCCAAGTAAAAACGTTCATAATCAGGCAAGATCCCACCTGAATTTCTCGTGACGACGCCTGCTTTGCCATGTAAAAAACCAACGGTATTCCAAGGTAACGGCCTATACCACCCGGTTTCAGCGACAACTTTGGTAAAGCCGACATTTCCGCCAAGTCCTGCATATTTGACTATTATACTGTGTTTCGATCCTTCCGACGGATTAAAAAGTCTATTTCTGGAGTCATAAGTTAAACCCGCAGTCACGCTGCTGGTGATGTTGATGCCTTCTAAGTCTTTGATGGATTTTGCGGCATCTGCGGTGATGTTCGTAATATTCGCATCATCGTAATTGTATTGAACGCTCGCCCTTAAATAGTCATAAACAGGATAACTCAGTTTGAATCCTCCGCCGATGCTTTTCCGGTCATAGGTATCATAATCGGTGCTCCAGATATATTGATCAATTCCCGCCGTTAAGGGAATATCAAACAGCCACGGTTCCGTGAAACTCAGTTTATAGAGCGTAGACCTGCCCCCGAACTGGCCTTCCAGTTCCAGCGTCTGCCCGCGCCCAAAAAGATTTCTCTGGGAAACGGACACCGTTCCAAAAATCGCTTCTTCACTGCTGTATCCCGCGCCAAAAGACAGCGTGCCGGTGGGCTTTTCGGTAACGTCGATCTTCAATATCATTTGATCATCGGCACTTCCCTTGACGGTATTGACTTTTATGTCTTCAAAATAATCGAGACGATAAAGGTTTCGTACGCTTCGTTTCAGTTTTTTGCCACTGTAAAGTTCGCGCTCATAAACCTGAAGCTCCCGCCGAATCACTTTATCTCTCGTTTTTGTATTGCCGGCGATCATAATTTTTTCAAAATAGACCTGTCTACCCTTATGAATAACGTAGGTGATATCCACTTTCAATTGTTTAATATTTTTATCAATAGTCGGCGATATATCGGCATAGGCATAACCTTCATCGGAATAGAGATCCGTAAGCGCCAAAACATCATCGCGCACGATTTCGCGATTATAATACGTTTCTTTGGTGATTTTGAGACGTTTTATCAGTTCATCTTTGGGTAAAACCAAATCCCCCTTGATGTCCACTTTTCCGACTTTGAACTGCTGCCCTTCGTCGATCTTTATGGTGATATAAATCCAGTTTCCCTTATATTCAACTTGTGGCTCTCCTATCCTGGCCTGTATGTATCCATGGTTATAATAAAATGCGGACAATTTGGTCACATCCTGTTCAAGATCTTCTTTTTTGAGATCCCCGGACGAGGTCAGCCAGGATAAAAATCCTTTTTCAGAAGTTTTTATTATTTTTTTTAATTGGTTGTCCGAATAAGCGTTGTTTCCTTCAAAGGTTATGCTTTTGATCAAAACCTTATTGCCCTCATCGATATCGAACTCCAGATCGGCCTGGTTGTGTTTTAAATGATGAATATGGTAGGTCACTTTTACATTATGATAATTTTTCTCCTTATACAGATCTTCTATTCGCGCAATATTGCTGCGGATTTTAAAAGTATTCAAAATGGAGCCTGTTTTAATGGTCAGGTTCTCCTTGATTTTTTCTTCTTTGAATACATGATTTCCTTTAATGCGAATAACCCGAATCGTCGGTTTTTCTTTAACCCTGAAAATGATTTTTTCCCCTTCGGGGGTATTTTCAGCTTCGATTCTTATATCATCGAAATATCCCATCGCATACACTGCTTTTAAGTCTTCGGATAGGCGCTTTGGCAGATAGATATCACCGGGCTTGGTTTTAATGACCCTTTTTATGGCATCGGATTCTATTCGTTTGTTGCCGGCGATTTCCACACTGACAATCTTCTCCCGCTTGAAAAGCTTCATCCCGATATTACTTGCAAGTTGTTTCACGATGCCGGGTAAATTTTCTATGCCCTGACCTTCTTTGATAAAAATGAGCGGAAGCCCTCTTTTGTAAACGTTGATCATTTTTACATCCAGGCTGAATTTTTGTCCGATTAAGGTCAAACTCCCCCAGACAACAAAGTCAGCGCCTTTGCTTGCGCCGAAATTTCGGATTTTTTCATGATTTTGAGTCACCTCCTGTAATGCTGCTTCAGAAATGATTCCCGATGCCACAGTGACAGCGCCTTCTTCTCGGATATGCGCTTGAAGGACCGTCAAAATTTCCGTCTGCAGAGATGAAAGATTTTCGCTTGAATAAATATCAAAAGGCAGTACCATCACCTTGACGATGTCCGCAGATCGGGCAATATGGGGTAAAAACAACAGCATCGCGATGATAATCAGGCTCAGGTGTCTATAAATTAAAGTTCTCAATACCTAAATTCTCTATTTTGTTTTTATTACTCCTTCAGTGCCATCAATTTGCCGTCCGCAATGGTCATGATACGTGACATGTAGGATGCGAGCTCCGTATTGTGGGTGACCACGACCAAGGTCATATTAAACTCTTGATTCAACTCCAAAAACAGCTGATGGATGTATTCGCTGTTTTTTTTGTCCAGGTTGCCGGTGGGTTCGTCCGCCAAGAGAATTTCAGGTTTGAGCACCAGGCTCCGGGCAAGCGCCACCCGCTGCTGTTCGCCTCCCGAAAGTTTAGCGATTCTGAAATTTAATCGGTCTTTGAGGCCGACCCTGACGAGCATTGCCTCTGAAGACGCTTTGGCTTTATTTTTGCTCTGGCCGCTAATCAATGCCGGCATCATTGCATTTTCAAGTGCCGAAAATTCTGGGAGCAAGTAATGAAACTGAAAAACAAATCCTACGGTTTTATTTCGAAATTGAGCCAGCCGAGTTTGATCTAAAAGAAAAATATCCTCTCCTTTAAAAAAATAGGCCCCGCTGTCAGCGTGATCCAGCGCGCCTAGAATATGAAGTAATGTCGACTTTCCGATTCCCGAAGCACCGACAATTGCCAGCGTCTCTCCGGCATTTAAATCGATATCTACACCCTTTAAGATATCGATACGGGCATTGCTGTTATCATATCCTTTGAATAGATCTCTAACGGATAAAAACCGATCCTTAAAAGAGTCTCCGGCGTGACATTGAGCGTTACCCATAGCGGAT
>JBAUWG010000014.1:0-2180 GCA_049583675.1 Desulfobacterales bacterium
ACCCATGGTTCTATCTCAATCCTTCTTTGGGCATTTATTTAATATCGGCGAATATGAAAGATTTTGGATGAATAACTGGATAAGGATACTTAAAAGTGTAAATCTTTAATCTGCAATGTCAATGCGGCAATTAAATGGAGATTTAAGTGCAACATCATTCAAACGAGCATAGGGTATCAACTTGCATCTGGCTGAGTACCTGGGTGCGATGTTTGAGCTTGTCTGATACGCAGCCGAAAAGCAGATCGCCTGAAAATCCATGACCATGGGTTGCCATCGCGATGAGATCATAGTCTTTTTTATCTATCTCATCGAGTTTCTCGTAACGCAACAAGGACAGCTTCTCGTTTTCGATGATCCCCCACTTTCGACTGTGAATCACGTTGGAATGCAGAAAAATGTCGTGAACGGCTCAAGCTCAGTTCGTGTTCTTTTTTTAAAACTTTAAAACGCGCGACCTGGTTTGCCGGCCGGGTTCTAAATTCCCAAAACAACAAATCATTTTGCTCCGAAGGTTTTTCGTGATATTATTTTTATCAGACATTTTAAAACATATAATTTTGAACGCGCAAGCAAATATTCCATCGTTATCCTTAACGATTTGGACTGCCCTTTGTTTCAAAACTCGGCGTGAAGCCTATAAAGAGAGGATGGAAAATGGTGAAGCCGGAAGATATTCGAAAACAATATTTGAGCATTTTTTTCGCTCAATCCATCGCCTTTAAAATTTATTTGTTTCTGGCCTTCCTTTTTTTGATGCCCTCGACGGCGGCTTTAGCCGGCAACAAACCCCATACCGGCGATGAACTCATTTCCCTGACAGCTAAGGATGAACCTTTGGGAGATGTGCTAAATAAAATCTCCATGGCTACCGGTTGCGAAATTGACCTCAATCAAGACTGGCGGGATTACCTTGTGTCGGTCACTTTAGAAAAGGTGCCTTTGCATAAAGGGTTGAAACGAATCCTTAAAGATCTGAACAACGTGATTGTTTATGTTTCGAGCAAAAAAATTAAAATAATTATCTATGACAAAGTCTCACCCGACAGAGGATCTTCCGCTCCTTCCAATCCCAATGAAAGATCTCTGATTTCTCCAAAACGGTCTTACCATCCCCCGGCACCCGATATCCCCGATTCACAGGCCCTTGAAAAAGAAGAAGCGCCCCCTGAAAATCCTGGTGCTTCCGGCGAAGAATCGGAGATCGATACCGACAACTACGACGAAAGCAGAAACAAAAAGGTGGAAAATTTTAAAACAACGCCCGATAAGAGAACCCCTGCAAATTTAGAAGATAAATCATCCAAGGGTCGCTCTGGACAAAGCAATCAGAGCGGATCATCCTCAGGTGAAGACACTGATAGTTCACAAAGATTTAAAAGTAGTAGCAATAATGAATAGAAACATATCAGTAAATTACAAGACCTGGAATGTCCACATGAAGGTTCAAAAAATTATATCACTGATTTTATTTACTTGCGTTTTACTGTTTAATAACGTCGCGACCGCGGACAGGCATATGCGGTGTCAGGGCAGCCTTGTATCCATAGGGGATACCACGGCCCAAGTTTTGGACAAGTGCGGTCAGCCGGACAAAATCGATCGATGGAAAGAATATCATAACGGCAGCATGTCGCAAATATATGATTATAAAAACGAACGTTATATCGCCCCCGAGGAACTCCCGAATCCGATCCTCATGCAGCGCTGGACGTATAACCTGGGTGAAAATCAGTTCATACGTTATCTGTATTTTCAAGATGGGGAGCTCATCCGAATTAAAACCGGCGAGAGAGGCGGCGATTGATTATCTCTTGAGCTTTGCGACCATCTCTTCAACGGCTTCATACCCTGCTCTATAGGATTTCTCTTTCTTATTCCAAACTCATCCAAAATCCGCCGAAATGCGTCAATATTTTGCCTAATATTGTCACATATGCCTGGCGAACGATTCAAGTCTATTTAAACAACCATCTGATATATAAAGATTTAGCAGTTCATCCAAATATATTTAAAATCTTGTATGATTCTTGCATACCCATACCAGATTCTTACTAGTGTCCATCCATAAATGAGGATTTTTGTTCGAGATCAAGGCATGCGAAAAAAATAACCACAGGCATATAGTTGATATTCCGAGGATTATTTTTTGAGCATAACGCCGAGATCGGGCAAAAAGA
>JBAUWG010000015.1:0-4425 GCA_049583675.1 Desulfobacterales bacterium
GCTTTTGAGTAAATCTCTTTAGGCGCTGCTTCGTACATTGCCGGGCTTGTCTCACCATATCCGATTGTGGAAAGCCTGTCCGACGCAATGATCCCTTCGTTAACGAGGTATGCTTTGACGGCATTCGCCCTTCTTTCACTCAACTTTTGGTTGTAGGCTTCAGTGCCGGAAGCAGAGGTATACCCTGCAATAATGATTTGAGCTTTAGGGTTTTCTTTCAGAATCTGGATATTCCTTTTCAGGATCGTCTGCGCCTCTTTTGTAAGGGTCGACTTATCGAAATCAAAATGTACATCCTCCAACGCAAGGATAATGATCTTCGGCTCGGCTGCAGCGGCCATAACCTTCTCCTCGACCTTTGGTTCAGACGCCATGATGACCACCTTCTCCTCAACCGCTTTAGGCACCTCAAGAGTCGCTTTCTTTGTCTTTTCGCCGCCAAATAAGAAAGTAACGCCTACGGTATAGAGAAAATTACTTTGTGTATCATCAAAAGAAATAACATGACGGACATCTCCGCGAAGTGCGACGTTTTCATTCAAAAAGTATTTGAGACCGGCGCCGTAATTGACTGCAAAATCATGATCATTCTTTTCATTTTCAGGGTCAAAAATAATGCCCCCCAATCCTGCCGCAATGTAGGGGACAAGTCTTTCGGAGGGCATAAAATGATACAAACCATCAATATGATAAAGATAAGCATTCACATTGCGCCGGTTCGTATCAAGCTCCGTGTCAACATAATTGAAAACAGCTTCAGCAGCCCAGTGCTTATCAAAGTGATAACCCAACCCCAAGCCGTACGCAGGCCCGTTGTCAAGATTCTGATTCCCCTCAAAAATATATCCACCAATAGATGGGCTCAGGGTAATTGCGCCGGATCTGATTTCGGCTGCGGCAGTCCGCGCGATAAACATAAGACAAACCATTAGACAAACAGATATGACCGATTTAATTAATTCCATATTTTTTCCTCATTTTCCTTCACGGTTAAATTTAACATTCTATTTGCCTTCCCTATGTGGTCACTTCATCCTCCGTTTTTTAACACAAATAGGGGTGTCAAACGTCAGACCGATGGGTCCAGCCTGCTTGCTCATTTGAACTTTGAAGCCGCGTCGTGATAGGCATTCTTGGCATTTTCCGCTGATGGGTTTATGGGGAGAATCCATCAGTGGTTGTCACTGCAAGCAGGGGTCATTGGCGTCGCTGATCGCGGCCTCGATCGTCGTTCCGCTGATCGTGGCCTCGGCCCTTGAACCTAACCTCTTTAGGGTAACGGTCTCTTGGCAGGTCGGCCCAAGGCCCGTTCTTTGACCTCGAGTAGAGCCATCTGCTGTTTGTGTAATGATAGTGATAGCCACTGTAAAAATAGTACGGTTCTGCGTCCAGCACCACGAGCGACGGAAGAACGGGCGCGATCATTACTCCATCGGAATGGTGGCCGCGTCCTGCCGGCACCACTACACAGGCCGTGAGCAATGACACTGCGATAAACATTAAAATTGATATCCTTTTCACATTGCCTCCTTAATTGAGAAGATTAATGCCATCCAATTTCGGCATTTATGGCAGAGAGTCATTTCATGGGTTCTTCAGGATTAGGAAAAACCACCTCCGTCTCAGAGGAGGCTCTGTTTAAACTCGATCGAAAGAATTATCGGACGCTTCACCTCCCAACATGAAAATTTGAGAGGGGGCCTATAACCCCGAAAACACTCAACAACCATATAATCACTCCAATAACCACTACCGCATTCAAGATTTTCTTTATAGTTGACTGCATAGGTATGTAAGAATTAATTGCCCATAGAATCACCCCAACAACAACCAGAATAATAATTAAATTAATTATTGGCATAGATTATCTCCTTTCGTGTGTTGCTTGTTCACCGTCAAAAATAATTATTCAAGTCCATCATAGATTGAAGTTCTCGCCCCTCTGTCTGAGGTAAACGCCCGCTGATTCTTCCATCACCTGCTTTACCGCCAACAAGAATCGATATTTCTTTCATGTTGTGCCTCCTATATTTAAAAGGAGGCGAGAGGTCGGGGAAGTTATCCGAGCACCTCGTTTTTGATATTCCAGGTTGACCGGATTTCTTTATATGCTTTTTTTACTTAATTTCCGTTAAGCGGACCAATTAATCCTCCGAAAAAGTTAAGGCGCGCCTTTATTTTCGCACAATATTTAAAACGGAGAAGGTGATGCTGACAACGATACAGGTGACCGAAAATACTAGAAGAAACCATTCTGAGATTATTTTTTTCATACTTATTCACTCATCCGTTAATTTATGGACAATATAGAACTTAGAAGGTCTTTTTTATAAAATAATGGCAACATGTTGGGTTTTGCGGCATATAGTTCGATCATCTTGGAACTAACCTTGAAACAATCAGGGCATTTAGCGGCATACTTGTCCGTTGAATATTCAACAAAAGCGCCGCCCAACAATCCAAATCCTTCTGATGTAGGAATGATGTCAATTGTTACTGCGACTCCGCAGTCGGAACACTTCCCTTTAAAGGTGATCGTCGATTTTTCTGGAAATGCTTCAAATATTGTTCTAAGTAATTCTTCCATTGGTGATGAGCTTCCTTTCATTATGTCTACGAAAAAAGAAACAATTCTCTGACCTTTTCTTGACGGTGAATATTCTGAAATTTTTATGTTTCGAATTTTCTGCCAGCGGCGTAGACTATAGAAGTGTCAATAAGAGTTTGAAATGGGCAATGACGGGATATTGTGACCATACTCTTCGGTGTAGTCTATTCCACATCCTTCATTTAATTTTTCAGAAGGCGAATCCATTTCCTGGATGGCGCCAAGCAATTTGCACTCTTTAATGCACTTATCCTGCGGCAGATGTTTCCTCGGGCAATCTTTACATGGAGAACAGATCATTTTGCTTTTCCAAGTTAATAACCTCAAAAACCTTTAAAAGGTTCATTTAAAAAGGTAAATCCATACGAACAGAGAGAGAATTTTCGGCATCCCGTGATAAAAGCCGGATCAGATTCTTTTACCCTTATCTATTGGCATGGACGGCTTCCATTCCTTCCGAATGTGAAATCGTGTAGATTTGAATGTTCTGCTGTTCGGTCAAAAGGATCTTTGTTCCAAATAAAACGCCGAACCTGTGAGATCTCATATGACGGTCCAGATCTTTACGGGTTTCCCACTCTTTAATTTCAGCCTGTTAGCGTTGTCTGTTAACATAGTCTGACCCCTTGGGTTTATAGAACTTAGACGAAGCCGGGCAAAATGCAGAGGGGCCTATTTTGCTGTGCCGCCGCGAGGTCTGTAGAAGACAAACTCGCCGACCTCGACCGTCTTAATACATTCATCGGACCAAATAGGGGTTGCTTTCCTCTGGTGGAAATACAATGCGCCACCGGTTCGGTCCGTTAATTACCGGTTGAGAGCTTTTCGAGCTATTTCCTTGGCGATGGCGTAGGATTTAGCCTCCTCCGCGTCATCCGAACGGCCATCGCACCACCACGAGAACTGGCAGGCTTTCCGCTCGCGGCCTTGCCTGACAACTCCACAAATCGTGTTCGGAAAGCCTTCACGGCCTAGCCGGTTCATAACAACATTAGCGACTGCTTCCATGCCGGCAGCCCCCTCGCCCCCGGCCTCCCAGTAGATGGTGCGTGAAAGACCGGTGATCGCATCGTTCAAGGGCTCTTCTCCGACCGGATCGACCGCCTGCGCTTCAGGCTTCGTGATGATCTCGGATGGAGAAGGGAGCGCCTTGCTGCCTTCGCCCGCTGCGTTCTTCTCCAGCACCCCTGCCTTGCTCTCAGCGGCTTCCGCCTTATGTGCCCGGTCTGCCCACGATCGCCTGGCCCACAAAAAGAATTGTCGCAAGGCAGGTCGCAATCCATATCTGGCGCATGGTTCAACCTCCTGGATGAGTCAAACACCGCCCCAAACCCGCGCGATACGTCCGACGGGTCATTCCCGCCGAACAATTACTATACAGAATTAATGGCGAAATTTCTCAATTTTAGTTATTTAATTAACAGGGCTCATCCGGCCGGTGTTCTTATCAATTGATAGTTTACTCACCAAATCTGCTGATTTTTTGGTTACGATCTCAACTACAAAAACTTGGCCTGTATCTTTGATTTTACCAAGTTTCAGGTTCGGGTTTTGAACAGATTGCAGATAATTTTCTGCGATCTTTTGGGCGCCTTTCTCATCTAAGGGCTTCTGCGACTGTCGGTATTGCGAACTATTGCCATAGCCCGGACCCATTTGCTGTCCGCCATAGGTATTATTCCCACCCTGTCCTCCCATCGTGCCCGGACCCATTTGCTGTCCGCCATAGGTATTATTCCCACCTTGTCCTCCCATCATGCCCGGACCCATTCCATAACCAGGGCCCATCTGCGCGTTTCCTTCGGCTGTATGTAAGC
>JBAUWG010000016.1:0-2980 GCA_049583675.1 Desulfobacterales bacterium
CGGTTTTTAGTGAATCCGCGAAAATAAGGCTTTTTTCAACACTGTCTCTGGTTTCGCCGGGGCCTCCCAGCAGCAGAAATCCCATGCGACGAATCTGTTGCCTTCCCAGCATCTTTGAAATATTATGAATATCATCGAGTGCGTATTGTTTATTCATTCTTTTCAGCATGCGTTCGGATCCGCTTTCAAATCCCAGGGATACCTCTTGGCACCCTGCCTGCGCCATTTTTTCAATGAGCGCTTCATCGACTTTCCAGGGATATAAAATACAGCGCCACCTGATGTTAATATCCGCACGAATTATTCGGTCACACAGCGCTTTGGCATACGCCAGCGGAATATTAAAGGTGTTGTCAACAAAGAAAAAGTTTTTGATTCCGGAAGCGGCGACTTGGCGAATGACATCCAAAACATATTCCACCGAATGTTTCCTTAATATTCGACCCTCAATGGAAGCCGTAGAGCAGTAACTGCAATCCATCGCGCACCCCCGGCGAGTCTGTAACGGATACCACACTTCTTCGATGTTAAATTCGGAAGGAATGGTCAGATGAAGGTTTAGCAGAGGCTGTGGAAAATCATCCAGGTTTTTTTCCAGATCCGGCTTTTTCACAAGGCCGGTTCCCGGCAGACAAAGTCCGGGAATTTCTGAGATGTCAGCCTGATGTTCGATCCGTTCTAAAAGCGTCACGAATGATTTCTCGCCTTCCCCCTGGATCCCCATATCCGCTTTTAAATAATTCAGCGCGCTCAGGGGAAAGATACTGTATCCGGCCCCGCCCAGTACAATGGGTGCATCTGAAAGGTTTCGGCATTCACTCACCACCGCTTTTACCGGATCAAGTAAGAAATTCGGTTTTCCCATGATCTGATCGTCGATGTTTCTGACCGATATGCCGATCAAGTCCGGTTGGTACGATGCGACAGAAGCCTTTACCGATCCGCGAATGCCTCCGGTCATCATCAGATTGACGGTGCTGACGTCATGTCCGGCATGTTGTGCTGCAGCAGCAACATACGCCATTCCAAGGGGCAATACCGGCATGTTGATCTGTTCCGTGTTGGCGGAAATCAGCAGAACTTTCATGGTCTAATCATCCTGTTCTTAACGGCATCCATCGCTCCGAAATCCATCAATCGGACGTTTATCCATATATCCATTTTATTCAATAATCTCCGACCTCTGTCTTTCGACTTCCAACCTCTAATATCCGAGTCTAAGCGTGAAACTTTGAGTGAAACATTTAAAGCCCCAAGGCGCAATGAGCCGCACCGACAAGCGCTGCTTTATCATTCAGAATGACCTTAACAGGGATCTTTTCGAGAAAATCCTTGAATCGACCCTTATTGACAAATGCCTTCATAAAAATATCTTCCTTGAGCTTGGGCAAAATCTTGGGCGGAATTCCACCGCCTAAGAAAATCCCGCCGGTGGTCAGTCCGAACAGTGCGATATCGCCGGCAACGGCTCCGAAAATGGAAACAAACATTTCCAATGCTTTAACACATCCGGAATCTCTATTTTCCAGGGCGGTGTCGGTAATGGCCACAGCCGGATCCATCTCTTTTAGTTTCAGACTGAACCCTTCAGATTCATTGATTCGGTCCGAGTCTTTCAACCATTCATAAATATTCACCAAACCTGTCCCCGAAACCACTCTCTCAATGCTCACATGTCCATAACGCCGGTGAAGATATTGCCACAGCTGGGTTTCCGGTTCACTATTCGGGGCAAAATCAGAATGACCGCCCTCCGAAGATATCGGCACATATTGATCTCCATGATGCACTATCATTGCAATCCCCAGACCGGTTCCGGGAGCAACCAGGCCGAGATGACATCCTTTTGCGCTTTCTCCCTGATTCAAAGGAAAGAATTCATCGGCATTCAGCAGCGGGATAGACATGGCTGTAGCGACTAAATCATTGATGATTCTAATATGCTGAAAGGAAAAATGCCTCTTGATTCGATCCTGGGATATATCCCAGGGAAGGTTGGTTGTTTTAGATTCGCCGTCAATGACGGGTCCGGCAACGCCGAAGCATGCGCGGCTAACCGTTGCCGGATGCGCATGAAGGAATTTGTGAATAATGTGCTCCAAACCAGGTGCGTCCGGACTTGAAAACGTTTCCATCACTTCTAGCACAGGACGTTTCTGGTCTTTGGAAAAAAGCCCCAGGTTTGTTTTTGTTCCGCCGATATCCCCGGCCAGCACAAGTGTTTTGTCCATGGAAGCTGTCATTGTGGTTAACTCCTGTTATTTTAAATCTTAAGCCTTATTAAGAGCATTACAAGACAGGAAAACAAAATTTTAGGCACCGCGGCATAAATTTAATTTCCAAATGCAGTCCGAGCGCTTATATTTAAAGGTTATGGGTAATAGAATTGACAAAAGTTACATTCAGCTTATTTGGGTGGTATGATTTTATTAAAACATCAAAAACTAAAACACTTAAATACTTAATGCGTTAATATTTTAAAGAATTCATCAATTTTACAAAGGAGAATCTATGAAGACCAAACCTGATATCATTAATGAAGTTCGAAGCTTTATGAAAAACAGAGTGATCCTTTCCGCGGCAGAATTGGATTTTTTTTCAAAACTGGACGGTCACTTTATCTCTGCCCAAGACCTTGCGGATACTCTGGGCCTGGATAAAAAAGGAACCACTCGGCTCCTTGACTGCCTGGTTACCTTCGATCTTCTTGAAAAGGAAAAGAACCGTTATCATACGACTGAAAAAGGATCCTATCTCTCATCTAAAAATCCGGAATCCGTGCTTCCCATGATAAACCATATGAACGCTATCTGGGAGAATTGGAGTCGCCTGACGGATATTGTCAAAAACGGGACGAAGCCGGATATAAGACCTGTTGTGGACTCTGAAGCCAAAAAAGACCGACACGCCTTTATCGGCGCCATGCATGTCGCGGCAAGGCGTATTTCAAAGAAAATAGCCGAGGCCTACGATTTAAGCC
>JBAUWG010000017.1:0-3434 GCA_049583675.1 Desulfobacterales bacterium
ATTGAGCAGGCAGATAAGGAGAAAATAATAAATATGATTGTTTCCAAATAAATCCATAATATTATAATGTTGTTCAACGGAGACTAAAAAATGGATCAGGCAGCAAATTTAAGAAAAATTGTCAAAAAAGAGTCCGGCAAAGTACATAAACTCAGGGCCCCCGTCACATCAAGTCCCCGCATGACCGGTCCCATGGTATTTGCAGTGACTAGTGGGAAGGGCGGTGTGGGAAAGACGAATATCGTGGGCAATCTGGCGATATCCTATCAGAGAATGAATAAAAAGGTTCTCATTTTCGATGCGGATCTCGGGCTTGCGAACATCGATATTATTTTCGGCATCAATCCCAAATACACCATCGAAGATGTTATCAATGGCGAAAAGGAACTGTCCCAGATCATCGCCAAAGGACCCGAAGGTGTGGCGATCATCCCCGCAAGTTCAGGCGCACAGGAGTTATCTCATCTCACGGAAGGCCACAAGATCAATCTTTTAAACGAATTCGATTTATTGAATAATATGTATGACGTGTTGCTGATTGATACCGGAGCCGGAATTTCTTCCAATGTTCTTTATTTTAATCTGGCGGCTCAAGAGAGAATCGTCGTAGTGACGCCTGAACCTACTTCTATTACAGATGCATATGCCTTGATCAAGGTGATGTTCAAGCAGCATGGCATCAAGGATTTTATACTATTGATGAACATGGTTAAAGATAAGTCTGAAGCTGTATCGGTGTATAAACATCTGAGCAGAGTCGTGGAAAAATTTATGGGAAGTATTTCCCTGGATTATGCAGGCCATATCCCATACGACAAGCATATTCATGAATCGGTCAGCAGAAGGGAGCCGGTTACATGTTGTTACCCGCAATCCGTTTCAAGTCAAAGCTTTAAACAACTGGCCGAATACCTTTTAAATCAGTCAGATGGAAAACATCATGATGGAAGTATCAAATTTTTCTTACAAAAATTAATGGTCGGTGCGACGGGTTAATAAAATGAGAGCAGGGATTAAAAAATATCAAGAGGTCTGCCCTGTTGCCATGGAAGATGCGGATTTTAAGGGCCGGGAAGATCTTATCATCAAATATGCTCCTTTAGTAAAGAAAATCGCTGAAAGAATGGCGATGAGACTTCCTCCCCAAATATCAAAAGAGGAACTCATCGGTCCCGGGATATTGGGGCTGTTCGATGCTATTGAAAAATTCGATTCGACAAAGGGGATTAAATTCAAGACCTATGCAAATATGAGGATAAAAGGAGCGATATTAGACGAATTGAGAAAGATGGATTGGATCTCAAGATCCGTTCGAAAGAATATCAATAGAATTGAAGACGCCATAAGAGCGCTTGAGCTCAAACTCGGCAGGTCGCCCAAAGACGATGAGATTGCCGAAGAGATGGGGATTGACATCGAATCGTATTACAAGATGACCAGCAAATCCTGCGGCGTCAATCTTTTAAGTCTGGACGAGTTGATGCTTGACGGCGCCACACCCAAGATTTCCAAACAGGTTTCAGATGTTCCTTCTCCTTTTGATAATCTTAAAGTCAAGGAAATCAAAACTGTAATAGCCAAAGCGCTTTCAACACTTTCGAAAAAGGAACAACTGGTAATGTCTCTGTATTATTATGATGAATTAACATTAAAAGAAATCGCCAATGTTTTGGATCTGACGGAATCGAGGATATCCCAAATCCATTCCAAAGCGATCATTAGATTGAGAGTCAAGATGCGAACGTATCATGAAGGCTGATTATGACGATGGCACACGATAAAAAAACTAACGGCCAACTTGCCGATGAATTCAATGAACCGGAAGATTTCAAAAAAAAAGGACTTCCGGAAAAGAAGGCATCAAACAAACTGCCGGGAAAATCCCGGTGGACACGGAAACTTTTTCTTATTTTTATGTGGGGAACATTTATTTTCATTGCGGTTTTATCATACCCTTTTTTAAAAGATCATCAGGCCATCCTGGAGACACCCTCGGTGAGTGGGCAGGTAAGTCCGGTGATACCCATGGTGAAGCGGTTTCCCGTTCAAAATGACCGATCCATCAGGTTTGACTCTTTTATCATCCCTTTTGAAGAACACGGCAAGTTTACCTATATATCCTTAAGTATTTCTTTTGAATTGCCGAATAAAGAACTAGTGTATGAAATGACTCAAAAAAATGCTCTGATCAGAGGTATTATTTACAGTATATTGAGTCAGAATATAAAGTTATTGACCAGTGTGTCGTCGCTGGAAAAATTAAAGGAACTCATAACCCACAGCGTCAACGGCGTGCTGACGGCCGGTAAAGTTCGTGAACCCATTATCACCGATTTTTCAACCGTATGATCACAGGAAAACGTCATGGCCGCTTCAACCGATATGAATATTATCCTCGGGCAGGGGACGACCGTTAAAGAGGTGCATAACGTAAAAAAACAGAACCTTGAAATGAATCAGCAGTTTGTTGCACAGCAATCGGATGATTTAAAAAAAGAGGACAAATCAAAAGTACAAGAATTTGACACAAACAACAGAATCGAGATTAAAAAGGACGAAGAAAGAAAAAAAGATCATAAAAGAAACAAAAAAAATAAAGACACGGAAGAACAAGAAAATAAATTGAATTTATCCGAAGGTAATGTGATCGATATCAGAGTCTGATTATGAATTTTATGGCATTAAAGTACCTGGTCCTTTTACAGATAACGATAGATTTTGCAATATTTATCGTATTTGTTTTTTTAATGATGCGTCTGAGATCCTTCAATAAAGATTCATCGTTGAATGAAAAAATGAAACGATACGAATCTCTGTTGACGGATGCGGCTGACGTGTCGGCAAGATTCAATGAGATGTTGAAAGAAAAAAAAGATATTGTCATAAAAGTTAACGAACATTTGGACCAAAGAATTAAAAGCTTGCATGTGATGCTGAACCGAACGGATGCATTGCTGTTCAATCACCGGCTGAGCAATCAGGATGATTCCGTTCAAAATTCGCTCAAAAACCACAATGAAGAGATCCTCAAATTGGCGCAGGAAGGATTTGACCCGGACTATATTGCCGACAATCTTTTTATTTCCAAAGAAGAGGTGATGCTGGTCCTGGATCTAAAGAAAAAGATTTCGAAGATAGATCATAAAGAGGATATTTCTTGACGCCGGTCAGCCATTCTCCGATTCCTTCATCCCGGGTGTCACTTCAATTCCTGGAGCAGGACGCTTCCCGACCCCAATTTGTCAAAAACGAAATCGTCAAAGGAGTCGTTTTAAAGAAAATGTCATCAACCAGCGTCATGCTGCTGATTAAGGGCAAACGGGTGATGGCAAATACCCATGTGCCTTTGAACGAAGGCGGCGCCGTCACCTTAAAGGTTGAGAAGACCTATCCGGACCCGGTCCTCAAACTAATGAACATTGAAAGTGAAGGTG
>JBAUWG010000018.1:0-12173 GCA_049583675.1 Desulfobacterales bacterium
AAATCCACACGTTAGTCTTTATTCAATCATCAATCAATAGTCATAAATCATCAATCGCATCGCCATGAAGCTTTTTTAATGTCGATTCGTTCCAAAAAGCTATATCGTTATGTTTTTCTTAAAAGCCTGCGGCGTTGAGTTGGCATAGCAAAACAGGCAATTATGATAACATGGGTGTTGCTGATACGATCCGATATCCGCCGATACCATACATCCGCATCCCGCTGCCGTCCGTTGGCCGGTATCCCTTTTGAAGCTGAGGTCTCCGCCAAAAAGTTCAACCAACAGGTGATTTGGAATACACGAACTGTTCCGAATATCCGACCCTGGAGGAAGCGCTTCCAGCACCTCTTTTTCACAGCAGGTATATAGATCGATATTTTTCCCGGCAAGTTCTTTCTCCATATTAAGCAGAATTGTTATTTTTTCCGAAAGGGCCGGATCGATAAAAGAAAACCCCGGCATTGAGGTAATGCGTTTTTTTATCTTCACATAGTCATCCATGAAGCTGGTGATACACCGTGAAATGCCGCATTGGGATGCCCATATCGCAATCCTCGAAAAATCTTTGAGATTGTTTTTGATGGGCTCTTTATCAAATCTAAAATAACAAACCGGGTCGAATCTCCAGTTGATGCTTCTGGGATCGTAGGTTTGGCTAAGCTCTCGAAGCTGGTCAAGACGCCGGGCTAAAGACGGTATTCGAGGTTCAAGCAAAGGACTGCTTGAATTTAAGGTAAAGTTAAAAAAAAGATTGTATCCCATTATCGACAGCTTTTCACCATACCCCCCCTTGATGAAAGCATTGAAGTTTTTTGACCAGAAAACAATGGTATGCACTTCTTCGGGTGTTGCCGGCACGCTGGACTTGCGCCGGTTAAATGGATTAACGACGTCAAACATCCCCTTTTTGATCTGTTCCATAAACCAATCCAGATAAAAAGCAGGAATATCGGTACGTCTTGAAGCTGAGATAACGATTTGACCTGCCTGTTTCATGGCGTTGAGTCAACTACCACCCGCGAAGCGGGTGGCTTGAATTTTCGGCCACAGGCCGAAAAGGCAAAAGCACGTCCGTACTTTCGACGTTGAACTTGCATCCGGGTGCAAAGCATCCGGTTTGTTTTGCAAGAATCACATTAGCATGCGTGTTAACGGGCAGTGTTTCCTCGTGAACACGTATCAATTAACGATGTTTTTTATTAAGATCGGCCAGGGAAATGACTTTTTGATCCATTTTTTCTTTAGGTTTTTCTTCAGGAAACCCTTTTTCTTTGTCGGGCGGTTCGATTCCTTTGGGACAAACCACCTTTTCCAGGCGGATCTTTTTCCCTTCCATGGTAAATTCCCCGCCGTTAATATAGGTATCCCGCAATATCCAGCTGACCACCTGCAGGGGAACCTGCAACAGCAGCAGTTTAACATGATACCAGTCTTTTTTCATATCCGGCGAGATATCTTCTATTCTCGCAAATGATATGGGCTGGTCTTCAAAGTATATGAGCACAACATCGTTTTCCGTTGTCATGACTTTACCTTAATAGATTTATTTCATCCGCCGGATTCAAGGGCTCTTTTAAAGAAGTTTCAGTTAGGGTCAATTTTTCACATAAAACATATAACCTAGAATGAGTTTTTATAATCATAACCGCATGGTTTGGCAACGCTTATTTTTTGAAATGAATAATTATTCAGTCCATATTTCACTGCAACAAGCACCGCACAATGCTTTCAGTCAGATAACAACATTTCTTTATGGAATCATAATTTATTGATTATATAGTTTATTTATTTTAGTTCAAATTTCTAAAAAGCTCGGTTTTTTTCTTGACAGATAAAGATATCTTCTGCTAAGTAAATGAATGATCATTCATCTTATTGGACGTCATCTTCTACAGGAGGGCATCATGCTTAAAAAAATCAGGCGGGCAGCGGTAATCGGTTCCGGAGTGATGGGTGGCGGCATCGCTGCGTTGCTGGCCGGCGCCGGCATAAAAACGCTGCTACTGGATATCGTTCCGTTTGACCTGCAGGAAGAAGAAAAAAACGATCCTGCCGCCAGAAACCGAATCGTGAAGACCAGTTTGGATGCGGTTTTGATGTCGAGTCCATCTCTGTTAATGCAGCAAAAAGATGTCGATCGCATCACCATCGGCAATCTTGAAGATGATCTGGAAAAGATCTCGGAATGTGACTGGATTGTGGAGGTGGTGGTTGAGAATCTGAAAATTAAACAGGACCTTTTTAACCGCATCGAGCCAAAACGAAAACCCGGCGCCATTGTTTCCTCCAACACTTCAGGGCTTCCGCTAAAAGCCATGTCTCAGGATCTCGGCCTTGATTTCAAACAGCATTTTTTAGGTACGCACTTTTTTAATCCGGTCAGATATATGCATCTGCTGGAAATAATAAAAGGAGAGGATACTTTCCCGGAAGTGTTTGAATTCATGTCCGATTTTGGAGAAAAGATTCTGGGCAAAGGCATTGTAATAGCCAAAGACACCCCCAATTTTGTCGGCAACAGAATCGGCGTTCAGGGAATGGTCAAAGCCATGCAGCTCATGATCGAAGACGGCCTTACGATTCCTGAAGTGGACGCCCTCTTCGGCACCCCCATGGGAAGACCCAAAACCGCCATGTTCAAGACCAGCGACATTGTCGGTCTCGATACACTGGGCCATGTTGCCAAGAATACCTATGAGCTTGTCGTGGACGACGACCAAAGAGACAGCTTCATCCTTCCCGAATTTGTCGATCGAATGATTCAGAAGAATCTTTTGGGGAAAAAAACCAAAAGCGGCTTTTACAAAACCGATCTGACGCCGGAATGGAAAAAGATCCGAAAGGTCATCGATCCTAAAACCTTAGAATATTCGGAATATGAACCTGCCGACTTTCCATGCCTTGCTGCGGCCAGGCAGGCGAAAACACTCAGCGAAAAAATAAAAGCCATCGTCTACGGCAAGGACAAAGGCGCAAGGTTTGCCTGGAAAGTCGTGGCAACCGGCCTCATTTATGCGGCCGACAAGATTCCTGAAATTTCAGATTCCATTGTCGACATCGACAATGCCATGAAATGGGGATTCAATTTTGAGATGGGTCCCTTTGAAACCTGGGATGCCATCGGCATCGAACCTTCCGTAAAAAAAATGGAAGCGGACGGATTTAAGGTCCCGGAAAAAGTCAAGCGGATGATTTCAGCCGGTCATTTATCATTTTATAAAACCGATCAAGGCAAACGCTTTGCCTATGATTTCACGACGGAAAACTACACGGAAATTCTTGCAGACAAAGCAATGCTGTCTCTTAACACCTTAAAAAGTTCAGGCAACCTCGTTCGGTCGTGCAAATCCGCTTCACTGATCGATCTTGAGGACGGCGTCTTCTGTCTTGAATTCCATACCAAGGTGAATACCTTGAACAAAGAAATTATCGAATTCCAGCAAGAAGCCATGGCATACGTTGAGGCCAACGGCCTGGGCATGGTCATCGGGAACCAGGCATCCGGAATGCCCGGGGCCTTTTCAGCAGGCGGCGATCTTTTATTTATGGCCGGCCTGGCCAAAGAGAGAAAATATTCTGAAATCGATGATCTTTTGCGTATGGCTCAAACGGGCATTCAAAAAGAAAAATATTCAGATGTTCCGGTGGTCGCTGCGCCGTTTGGCATGACCCTCGGCGGCGGATGCGAGGTATGCCTCGGCGCCGACAAAATTGTGGCTCATGCCGAACTTTACATGGGTTTGGTCGAGATCGGCGTCGGTCTGATTCCCTCAGGATGCGGATGTTTGAACCTGTGGAAAAAGTTTATCCAAACGATTCCCGAGGCGGTCACCGATATCGATCTGGCCAAATTTTTCGTGCCGGTATTTATGAACATCGCTCTGGCCAAAGTTTCGACCTCCGCTGCCGACGCCAGGGCCGCCGGCTTTTTGGGCCCTGTGGACCGGATTGTTTTTAACCGGGACCATTTGATCGGCGAAGCTAAAAAAGAAGTACTGAAAATGGCCGATGAAGGTTATGCACCGCCGGTAAAAAGACCAATACGGGTGATGGGGCAAGCGGCCCAGGGTATGATCGACGTGGAAATTTTTAATATGCTTCGCGGAAAATTTATCACCGAGTACGATGCATTTCTGGCCAAGAGAATCGCCTACGTTCTCAGCGGAGGAGAGCTGAGGGACAACAGTTTCGTAAAAGAGGATGTCATTCTCAATCTTGAAAGAGAAGCCTTTATCGACTTCTGGAAAGAAGAAAAAACCCTGGCCAGAGTCGAACATATGTTAAAAACCGGCAAGCCCTTGAGAAATTAGCAGAGTCTCAAAGGAGGAAATCATAATGAGAGACGCTTATATCGTCCAATCCATCAGAACCCCCGGCTGCAAGAAAAGCAAAGGGGCTTTTAAAGATACGCGACCGGAAGATCTGCTCGCCTTTATCCTGAAAACCGCTGTAGACAAAACGCAGGGACTTGAAATGGAAGATGTTGAGGACATCATGATCGGATGCGCGTTCCCCGAAGCGGAACAAGGCCTGAATATCGGCCGGGTCGCTTCGCAGATCGCTGGATTCCCGGTGCAGGTCTCCGGCGCCACGGTCAATCGATTTTGCGCCTCGGGTCTCGAGGCCATCGCCCTTGCGTCGTTGCGAGTCATGTCGGGCTGGTCGGATATCGCCATCGGCGGCGGCCTGGAATCCATGACCTTTGTTCCCATGGGCGGAAATCTTCCCAGACCCCATCCGGAATATTCCAAAAAGCACGCCGGCCTTTATGTCTCCATGGGAATTACCGCCGAGAACGTCGCATCGCAATACAATATATCCAGAAAAGAACAGGATGAATTCGCCTATCTCTCCCAGATGAAAGCCGCGGAAGCCATGAATAAAAACCTTTTTACCGAAATCGTTCCGACCCCGGCGCATCGATACGTTCCGGATAAAAACGGCATTTACCGGAAAGAGGCGTTTCTTGTGAATCACGACGACGGCATCCGGCCTTCCACCACCCTGGAGGCCCTGGCCCATCTGAACCCGGTGTTTGCAGCAGGCGGAACCGTGACGGCCGGCAATTCTTCCCAAACCACCGACGGCGCGGCCGCCAGCATCATCATGAGCGCCGAAAAGGCGGACGCCCTGGGCGTAAAGCCCATGGCCAAGTTGAAATATTACACCACCGTGGGCTGCAAGGCCGAAGAGATGGGGGTGGGGCCTCGATACGCCATCCCCAAGCTGTTGAAAATGGCCGGCATGGATCTTGGCGACATCGGTCTTTTTGAAATCAACGAGGCTTTTGCATCCCAGGCAGTCTATTGCATACGGGAACTCGGTATTGACATGGACCGGGTCAATATTCACGGCGGCGCCATTGCATTGGGCCATCCACTGGGATGCACGGGTGCCAAACTGTGCGCAACCCTGCTGGCCAATATGAAAGATCGCGGTGTGAAATACGGCATCGAGTCCATGTGCATCGGCGGCGGCATGGGGGCCGCGGCCCTGTTCGAACTGTGCGACTAGCCCTGCTATGTCAAATATTGCATATCAGCCGTTTTTCTGCGCAAAGGTCTTCATAAAATCGACAAGGGCTTTTACAGCTTCAAGGGACGTGGCATTATAGATCGATGCACGGCACCCGCCCACGGATCGATGACCTTTAAGGCCCCCCAGTCCTTCTTTAAGGGCCTGTTCGACAAACTGTTTTTCGAGAGTCTCATTGGGAAGCCGGAAGGTGACATTCATGACCGACCGGCTGTCTGTTTCAGCCGTCCCTTGATAAAAATCACCGCCATCGATGGCCTCATAGAGCAGCCCGGCCTTTGCCTGATTGATCTGCTGCATTTTATCGAGACCGCCCACGGTCTCCTCTATCCATTTCATCACCAGCTGAATCATATAGACTGCAAAGCAGGGCGGTGTATTATACATCGAATTCTTTGCGGCAAATGTCGTATACTTGAGCATGGACGAGAGCGTGTTCGGCACCCTTTTAAGCATATCATCTCTGATGATGACCATGCATACGCCGGCAGGACCGATATTTTTTTGGGCCCCGGCGTAAATCAGGCCGAATCTGCCGGCATCAAAAGGTCTCGACATGATATCCGACGACATATCGGCGATAAGGGGAATGCCGCCTGTCTCCGGATAAGACGCCCACTGGGTCCCTTTGATGGTATTGTTGGACGTAATGTGGATATAGACCGCTTTGCGGTTAAACGTAATGTCTTTGGGTATATATGAAAAATTTTTGTCTTCGGAAGATGCCGCGACAGTTATGGTTTTATCTAGAATCTCGGCTTCCTTGATGGCTTTAGCGGACCAGGTGCCGGTGTTGACATAGTCTGCGGTATCGCCTTCGCCCAGCAGGTTCAGGGGGATCATACTGAATTGCAAACTCGCGCCGCCCTGGATAAACAGCACGTGAAATCTGTCGTCGAGCTTCAACAGCCGGCGGGTTCTGGCAACGGCATCGTTGATGACCGCATCAAACAACGCTGACCGGTGACTGATCTCCGTAATCGACATTCCGGAACCGCCGAAATTTAAAAATGAATCCCTGATCTCTTCGAGCACTTCAAGCGGCAGCGCGGCAGGACCGGCGTTAAAATTATAGATTCTATTTTCCTTCATCGGTTTCCTCCATGCAAATTAATGTTGACTTTATCCGGTTTTATAAAGGAATTTATTTGTTCAGATCGAATTCAATATGTCAATGAGTATTTTTAGCAGTGCCGGGGTAAACATAGTTGAACCCCTATGGGAAGCGAATGCTCCGCGACGGCGTGCTTCTCTTTCCAACCGACTGAAACTTGTGCTTAAGCATCCATAAGCCCGAACCGTGCCTGAGGTGTTTAGCGATATTGACAAAGCACTTTCTCTTGATTATTGAAAGCATTCAATATATTTAATCGGCTCCGGGTTTCTGGTTCAGCGTTCAAGATTGCAAAATCCTTTATAACTTTTTTTACATAAAAATGGTAGCGCTGCTAAACCGTGAACCGTGAACCTTTTAACCTGTGGTGAAGATACATTTATAAGGATGCATTTTATCATGAAGATCTACACTTACCCATCGGCATCGGCGGAAAAAAAGATCGCATCCATCGTCGACCGGGGCATCGGCGTCAAAAAGAAAGATCTGCTTGCTGTCTCGCGGATGATTGAAGACGTGCGAAAAAACAAAGACAGGGCCCTCATCAAATACACGCACCGATTCGATTCACCGGAACTGACCATCGGCGACATTCAGGTCACGTCCAAAGAATTTGACGATGCCTCAAAGCATGTGGACCGGCCCTTTATGCAGTCTTTAAATCGAGCCGTTCGTCAAATCGAAACTTTTCACCGGCAGCAGGTTTGCACCTCCTGGATCAATACCCGGCGTCCCGGTACGCTTCTGGGCCAGATAATAAACCCCGTGGATGCGGCCGGGGTTTACGTCCCCGGAGGGATGGGAGGCAAAACGCCGCTGGTTTCCTCGGTTGTTATGGGTGCCGTGCCCGCGAAGGTTGCCGGTGTCAATCGTATCGTTATGACAACGCCCCCCATGAAAAACGGCACGGTAAATCCTCATCTTCTGGTTGCCGCGAAAAAGGTCGGGATCGACGCGGTTTACAAGGTCGGGAGCGCCTGGGCCATTGCCGCCCTGGCTTACGGCACCGAGACCATTCCCAAAGTAGATGTCATCGTCGGTCCGGGCAATATATTTGTTGCCATTGCCAAAAAGATAGTGGCAGGTACCGTGGGCATCGATATGATCGCAGGCCCCAGTGAAATCCTGATCATAGCGGACCGCACGGCAAAGCCGGAATTTATCGCAGCAGATCTTCTTTCGCAGGCAGAACATGACGCCCTGGCATCTTCGATCCTAGTTACGGATTCCGCGGATATTGCCAAAGCTGTGTCCACTGCCGTGGACGAACAGCTGAAGAGCTTGTCACGCCAAGAGATCGCCCGAAAATCACTTTCCGGGTTCGGGGCCATCATGATTGTGTCGGACCTCGATGCGGCCATCGAACTTGCAAACCAAATTGCACCCGAACACCTTGAGCTTCAAATCAAAGATCCTTTTGCCGTTGTGGGGCAGATACGCAATGCCGGCGCCGTGTTTCTAGGAGATTATACGCCTGAACCCATCGGGGATTATATCGCCGGGCCCAATCATGTTCTCCCGACGGCCGGCACGGCACGATTTTCTTCCGCGCTTTCGGTGGATGCGTTTATAAAAAAAACCAGCCTGATCCGTTATTCAAAAACCGCCTTTGGGCGCGAAGCCAAGGATGTCATCCGCCTTGCTGAAATCGAAGGTCTGGACGCCCATGCAAATTCCGTAAAAATCAGGTTATTCCATTCCTGAAAATAGTCCGTTGCAGTTTCAGTTGCTATTTTATATAATGAAAAAAAATTAAAGGAGTCCATCAATGAATTCTTTTGTAAACAAGCCATTTTTCCCAAAAAGGAAAATAGTTTTTTTCGCCATGCTCATTGCGGTGTTTTTCATGGGTTTTGACGGTGTTCATCCTGTCGCCGGCGCGGCGGCAACATCCGATACCCTGTTTTCACCCCCTGAAAGTTTCTCCGACCTCGCCGAATCGGCCAGTCAGGCGGTGGTCAACATCAGAACCGTCAAGACCATCAAGGGCGGCGGCCAGGTGTTTCGCCATTTTCAAAAAAACCCTTTTGGTGATGACGATCACATGCGTGATTTTTTCGACCGTTTTTTCGATGAAAATCAGAATCGGAATTTCAAACAACGGAGTCTGGGTTCGGGATTTATTATCGATCAGAACGGTTACATTGTCACCAACAACCATGTGATCGAAAACGCCGATGAAATTGTCGTCATATTAAATAACGAAAAAGAGTTCGATGCCAAGATTATCGGCCGCGATAAAAATACGGATCTGGCCCTGATCAAAATCGAGTCCAATCACAAACTGCCGATTTTAAAATTTGGAGACTCCGACACCTTAAAAGTCGGTCAATGGGTGGTGGCCATCGGGAATCCATTCGGTCTTGAGCATACCGTCACGGCGGGCATTGTCAGCGCCAAGGGCCGCGTTATCGGATCGGGTCCCTATGATGATTTTATTCAGACCGATGCATCCATCAATCCGGGAAACAGCGGCGGCCCCCTGCTTAATATGAACGGGAAAGTCATCGGCATCAATACGGCCATTGTTGCCGGCGGGCAGGGAATCGGATTTGCCATACCGGTAAATCTTGCCAAAAAAATCATCGATCAGCTCAAAAGCAGCGGATCGGTTACCCGCGGCTGGCTTGGCGTGGGTATCCAGGACATCAGCGATGAAGTCGCGGAATACTACGGCATAAAAGACAAAAAAGGGGTCCTGGTGACAGAAGTATTCCCAGGCGATCCTGCCGATTCAGCAGGGATTAAGCCCAAAGATATCATCGTTTCGGTCAATGGCAAGGCCATCGACAGCTCCCGGAAACTCACCGGCATCATCGCCGATACCACTGTCGGCGATACGGCGAAAATCGGCGTTCTCCGAAACGGCAAAACCAAAACTTTTGACGTTAAAATTGCAAAAAGAGAAGAGACCAAAATCGCCGCAAAAAACGCCCCTAAAGAAAATAAACAGCTGCTCGGTATTCATGTTGCAGAGATTACGCCTGAAACCGCAAGCCGGTTTAATTTAAAAGACACCAAAGGTGTTATGGTGACAGGTGTAGATTCGGAAAGCAAGGGAGCGGAAGTGGGATTGCAGATCCATGATATCATCTTGGAAATCAATCACCGGAATATCGCTTCGGTGGGCGATTTTGATAAAGCCATCGACGAGGTCCCGGAAGGCAAAACCCTCAATCTTTTTATCCGGCGGTTGAATCAAGGATTTTTGGTGGCGAAGATAACCAAATGAAACTCTTTGCAGCCCCGCTAAAACGGGATCTCCGCTTCGCTCCGACAAGCTTGCAGGGTATTCAGGCGAAGGCGAATAAATGAGCAAATTTTTGATCTGGTGGCAGCATTTGCCCGAAAAGATGAACCCTGTTTTTTTTAAAATCGGAGGGTTCAGTCTTCATTATTACGGCCTGATGTATCTCGTCGCATTTGCCGTTATTTATACGATGGCGGCCCATCGCATCAAACGCGAAAAACAATTCCAATTATCTGTCGAGGACATTCAGAACCTGATGATCTTTATGATGATCGGTGTTATTGTCGGCGGGCGCTTGGGATATGTTGTCATCTATAACCCGGAATACTACCTGAAACACCCTCTGGAGATATTTCTCCCCTTTAGCTTTTCAAACGGCTTTACTTTTACCGGTATTTCGGGGATGTCTTTCCACGGGGGATTGATCGGCGTGCTGATTTCAATTTGGTATTTTACCCGGAAATCCCGTTCCAATTTTTGGGATATCGTTGATTTATTCTCCCCCATTATTCCATTGGGATATACCTTCGGACGCATCGGAAATTTTATTAACGGAGAATTATACGGCAGGGTCACGACGGACGCCATCGGCATGTATTTTCCAACAGCGCCCGGTCCAAACCTCAGATACCCTTCACAGCTTTTCGAAGCGTTCTTTGAAGGCATTGTTTTATTTATTATTTTGTGGAGCTTGCGAAAAATCCGGAAACCCAAAGGCGCCATGCTCTCCTTCTATCTCATCGGCTATGGCCTGTTCAGATTCTTTATCGAATATTATCGTCAGCCGGACCCGCAGCTTGGTTTTGTATTTTTGTCGTTTTCCATGGGTCAGATCCTTTGCAGCTTGATGATTGTCGGCGGGGTGCTCTTGTATTTTTTTCTATCCCGTCTGGAAAAGCGCCGCACGGGGCTTACGTAGGCACAATGCGCTTTAAATACGATCCCTCTTAAGATTCCTGTCTCCTAATCCCCAGCCCCACCCGCCAACAGGCACAGGTTCTGCATCCGCCCTGCGTCACCTGCCCACTGCCCTCTGCCTTTCTGACTTCCGATTTCTGACATCCGACCGCCGGTTGTCCAGCCCCTGCCATCCGTCCTCTATCCTTCTTACTTTCTGATTTTCTCATCTTCTATCCTTCTGACTTCCAATCCTATATCCTCTTTTCTCTTTCCTCTTTCCTGACACGGGTTTGTCGCCGGAATGTTCGATTTTGAACACTATCTCCGCCTTTTACGGTCATCCACAGGCGTTTTCACGACAACCTTCTCTCGTATTTAATTGCATTTACTATGTACTTTATCATTTATCGGCTATTGGCACACTTGTTGCGATGAGAAAAGCAGCGGCAATGCAAAATAAAGCCGTACATACGGGATCTTTTAACATATAGACGTCGTATCAAGCACGTAATTTTCTGCAAAACCTTGAAGGAGGGCATATGATTCTCATCGAACAACCCAAAGGACGTCGGGAAAGGAACCGGTATGGGTCTCAACAAATCCTACAAGTCGGCAAGACTCATAGACCGGGACATTTTTACTTCGGCAGCTTGGCCGCAAGGACATCGACTTTCTCAATGGCCGGCGGCACTGCGAATAGGTCCGCGGCTTTCGCCATCAGTGCGGCTGCCACTTTGCCTTCAAGATGCGCCTGTCGTCCCTGCTCGTCTGGAAACACATCGAAAATGCCAAAGGTTGACGGACCGAGTCGAATGCCGAACCATGCGGTAGTGGCGGGTTCCTGCCGGACCAGCGGAAGACCGTCCAACAGAAAGCGCTCGACTTCCGCTTCCTTGCCGGATTTTGCTTCCAGTCGGACGAATAATGCGACTTTGACCATAATGGACCTCCTTTGTGAGAAATTTCGCTAATGAAATGACATCGTCAAGAGTTCATCATTAGATGCCTCATGTCTATTTGTCGTATGGATGCGAAAGTTCTGAAACGATACATCAAAAAACAATATTCACGGATGAGGCACTAACGGGAATCTGATCAATATAAAAATAGACGCGCCACAATGGAGCCAGAGATAGGCAGAGTGATGATTTGAACAGAGTATCCATGATATAAAAAATAGTAAAAGGTAGTTTTTATGTCAAATGATATATTTTGCAGGATAGGAAAACAGGTGCGACCCATGTCCTTCTTTATCCTGAAGGATATCGCATAGCTTTCGATCCTTTATCCACGTAATTTCAAACCAAGTTTCAACTCCAGCTTCCAAATTTAAAACGGTCTTTTGGCAAATGCGTTCCATCTCACTATTTT
>JBAUWG010000019.1:0-2222 GCA_049583675.1 Desulfobacterales bacterium
TAGCCTTCAGGCGAAGACGGAAGGCATGCGAAAAAAATAACCACAGGCATATAGTTGATATTCCGAGGATTATTTTTTGAGCATAACGCCGAGATCGGGCAAAAAGACCATTTATGGATGGACACTATCTAAGACATACTTTCCTGATCTGCAACAGGTCGCAGTGCCCTTTTAAAATTTTGTCAATGCCGTCCTGCTTCAAGGTTTTCATGCCGTCTTTGACGGCCTGGCGCCGTATCACTTCCACCGATGAACTATTCTGGATCAGTTTTTTCATTTCATCGGTTCCCCGTAACAATTCATGTATCGCTATCCGACCGGCATATCCGGTATTATAGCATCTTTCACATCCTTTCGGCCGGTAGAGTTTCATATCACCGCTATATCCGATATCAATGTGTTTTCCAAAATCGCCGGCAGAACCATATTCCCTGGCAAGCTCATCATGCTCATCTTTTGATAGAGGATATGGCTGCCGGCAATGGATACAGGTAGTGCGCACCAAGCGTTGCGCGAGAATGCATAAAATTGCATCTGCAAAATTGAATGGATCCATTCCCATATCCAGAAGTCGCGTAATACTTTCAGGTGCGCTGTTTGTATGAAGGGTGGACAGGACCAAATGGCCGGTCAGAGATGCTTCAATACCGATGGCTGTCGTTTCTCTGTCTCTCATCTCACCCACCATAATCACATCCGGATCAGACCTTAAAAACGCCCGCATGGCAGACGCAAAATTAAATCCAATTTTAGGCTTCACTTGAACCTGCCTCAACCCTCTCTGACTGATTTCCACGGGATCCTCGGCGGTCCAGATTTTGGTTTCCGTAGTATTGATATACGACATGGCAGAATGAAGCGTGGTGGTTTTTCCCGAACCGGTGGGACCGCACACAAAAACAAGACCATGGGGTTGTGTGATAGCCTTGATAAAATAATGGTAATTATTTTTTGAAAAACCTATTTTCCGCAAAGGGAGGGGTTCACCGGCATCAAGTATTCGTAAAACAACATCTTCAACATGGCCCTGAGTTGGAATTGTCGCCACTCGAAGTTCGATATCCGGCCCCCCGTATTTTTTAAATTTGATCTTTCCGTCCTGAGGTTTCCGTCGCTCCACAATATCAAGATCCGCCATGATTTTGATTCGTGAAACGATTTTGTCCCGCAGGATATAGGGGATGCTCTCGAACAATCGGCAGCCTCCGTCAACCCGTATACGTATTTGAGTGTTTATTTTTCCAGGATAGGGCTCTATGTGTATATCGGATGCGCCTTGCCGATACGCATCGATAATTACTTTATTGACAAGCTGAACGATGGCGCTGTCTTCCTGGTATAATACGGCGTCTTCATCATCAATCTCCACTTCCGTGATTTTAAGTCGCGACAGGATCTCCGATCTGGAAGCCAGCGTCTTTTCTTTCCGAATCGCACGTTGAATAAAAGCGAGGATATCCTTTTGTAAAGCCACTCTTAAAGAAATGGGCCGATTTGAAAAAAGCGTTTTTATTTCGCCGATCTTTCGAAGATCATGGGGGTTGTCTATGGCAATAACGATTTTTCCGTCTTCCATCTTCAACGGAACCCAGACATTTTTTCGCATGAAAGCCACTTTGAGATTGGCAAAAAGCTTATCCGAAACAGATATGCCGGGATCATATGCCACAAACGGAACATTGTAGAATTGACCGAGAGATTTTCCGATATCTTGTTTTGAAATCTTAAAATCAGACATTAAAACCGATTCAACAGACGCTTTTCCCGCTCTGGCATCTGATGCGGCCCTTTCGAGTTCTTTTTGAGTGATTATATGGTTTTGAAGAAGATAATCGAACTTTCCGGGCCTTGACTTTGCCATCCGCTTCTGATTATACAGGGCAATTCCCAGGATGCCGGCCATCTCCTTAGCGGATTGTTCATCGAGCCGGGTAAACGAACCACCGCCGTTCCGATTGATTAATTGAATGACACCAAGAAGAAATTTTTTAAAAATAATCGGAACCGCCAAAACCTGGCGCGTCTTAAAGTCGGCTTTAAGATCCCACCGCCGATCAAATTCCAGCTCGGGATCAACAAAATTTAATTCCGACTTATCATACACATTTTTAATGTTGATGAGTTTTCTCTTAAAAGCAGCGCATCCGGCGATACTGTTGTTTGACATGGGAATTCGAATTTCTTCGGTTTCATTTCCGGATTTAAACCGGGATACCAGCTCA
>JBAUWG010000020.1:0-10162 GCA_049583675.1 Desulfobacterales bacterium
GAGCATAACGCAGAGATTGGGCAAAAAGACCATTTATGAATGTACACTACCTAACAGTTTGGAAGCTTAAGGTCAATATTTTTCTATTGCCAGTTGACACGTCTTGAATTATATGGTTTTCGATATCAACAGAAAAAATTTTGGCCCAGAGGACCAAGTATTCGATGTAAAAATAAACGTGATGGAGTTTAAAGGAGATACATCATGAAACAAAGATATACCATTTCCAAAAACGATGAAAAAACCGGTATCATTATCAAAGAATTCGCCGAACTGGATAAAGAAATATTTTCTCTTTTATGCGAGGAAACATATGAAAACGAAATCGTAAAAGCGGCTGTCGCAAACGGCAAAGACGCGCTGATACAAACATTAAGAACCCAAAATCTGTTCCCGATCGGCATCTATTCTGAAGCCATCGCCGAGGCTGTGATAAAAATGTACGAAGCCGGCGATGATCAGCCGGTTGAACTGACTTTTGATGACCTTGATCTGATGCTCAAAGAAAGTGAAGTCCCGCTTGTCATAGATGATATTGATGAGGAAGAAGTCGAAATTGACGATTTGCTGGATGAAGACCTCCCCGACGATGACTATGACGAAAAAAGCGATATCAAAAACTTACCGTATTCATTAAAAATATCTGACGACGACCCGGCGGATCTCGACGAAGATGACTAGCATCAAAAGCCCGGTATTTTCACATCATTTTTTCGCTTGACAAGCCGGGTGATGGGTGGTACTTCGGTGCCAGTAACGTTTCAATGTGGAACCGTATGGTATTACAATTTGCAACTTATTGGTATTTTAGATACGTAACCCTTTGATTTTTTTACCCTCAAAATATACGATAAAACGGCAGGATACACAAGCTCTTTGGTCCACGATTGACCGGCCGTTTTATGATTCAAAAAACAACGACGGTAATGTTGTTGTTCCATATGACTTGATAATTCAAAGTCGCACACAAAGTTCTTTTCCTGCTGCTCTGCGAATTCCCGGTTTGGCATATGTAACGGATTTACTGCGCGTTCAGGCTGCGCCCACTTAATTTTCATCACCTTCAATCTATCCAAAAGGTCTGAAAATTATATAGATAAATTACTATATTATCTCCATCCAAAAAAGGGGAAAGCAATGAAAGATCCGAATTTGACAGGTCCTATTAAAGAAAAATTAAAGGGGGTTTCCCGCCGGGATTTTATGAAATACTGCGGGATCATGGCGGTCAGCATGGGCCTTCCCTTAGGGGCCGGCACGCAAATCGCCGAAGCCATCACCAACCCCAAGCGCCGTCCACCGGTGATCTGGCTGCACGGCCAAGAGTGTACAGGATGTACGGAATCATTATTATGGCCGTCACATCCTACTATCGCACATTTGATTTTAGACCTTATTTCACTCGATTACCATGAAACTCTAAACGTCGGAGCCGGACATCAGGCTGAAGCGGCCCTTAAAAAATCCGTCAAAGAGAATGCGGGAAAATTCGTCCTGGTCATTGAGGGCTCTGTGCCGGTAAAAGACGGCGGTATTTACTGCAAAATAGCGGGCCGCCCCTTTTCGGACATTGTTAAAGAAACCGCAGCAAAAGCGGCAGCCGTGATCGCCATCGGGTCCTGTGCCTCCTGGGGAGGTTGGCAATCATCGGAACCCAACCCCACCGGTGCCACTGGAATACCTGCATTTCTTAAAGGGACCACTGTCGTCTCGATTCCCGGTTGTCCGCCCAATGCATACAATTTCCTTTCAACGGTGCTCTATTTTCTGACATTCAAAAAACTACCGGCGCTGGATGAATTGGGAAGACCCCAATTTGCCTATGGCCGCCTCATCCATGAAAACTGCGAACGAAGGCCCCATTTTGATGCAGGCCGCTTTGCGGAAGAATTTGGTGATGAAGGGCATCGGAAAGGATACTGCCTGTTCAAGTTGGGATGTAAAGGGCCGATGACCCACGCTAACTGCCCGTCGATTCTGTTCAACGATGTCGGCTCAGGAGCTTGGCCCGTGGGTACCGGCCATCCATGCTTTGGATGCGTTGAGGAAGGAATCGGATTCACCATTCCGCAATTTACCGAAGCCGATATCGAAAATGTAACCCCGTCGGCCGGACATGCTCCCATCCAAGCAACAAGAGGCGCAGGCATTTCCAAAGGTTCTGCGGCACTGCTGGGAGGCATCGGCGGAGCGGCCATCGGCGCTGGCGCCGTGGTTGCAAAACGTCTGGGTGACAGAGACAAAGGAGAATAATCCATGAAAATCAAACGGCGTGATTTTCTCAAGGGATTGGCAGGAAGCGCAGTACTGGCTATGGCGCCACCGGTGTCCGCTATTGCGGCTTCTTCGGAAAACAATCGCCTTCCCGGTGCGTTAGGAATTCTTTATGATTCTACGCTTTGCATAGGATGCCAGGCCTGTATGGTTGCCTGCAAAAAGGCCAATAATATGCCGATGGAATTTTCCGGACCTCAACGGCAATGGGATAACCCTGTCGACCTCTCTTCAAAGACACTCAACATTATCAAAGAATACGAAAACGGGAACGCGGAAAACAAAGATCGTGAAATCGACGGCTACGCTTTTATTAAACGGCAGTGCATGCATTGTGTTGATCCTGCCTGTGTTTCAGCCTGTCCGGCAACCGCCATGACCAAAGATGCCAAGACGGGGATCGTTTCGTATAACAAAGATGCCTGTATCGGTTGCCGCTACTGCGCGGTGGCGTGCCCGTTCGACATTCCAAAGTTTGAATGGGACAATCCCTTTCCGAAAATCGTTAAATGTCAGCTCTGCAATCATCTGGTCGCTAAAGGTCAGATTCCTGCCTGCACCAGTGAGTGCCCTACCGGAGCCTCTTTGTTCGGCCCGGTAAAAGATCTTTTGATTGAAGCCGAGCGAAGGCAAACCTTGATCCCCGGAAAATACTATGAATTTCCGGTGGCCGAGATATCATCGACCAAAAAACAGGTCCATAAAGCCAGACAATACATCCCTTACATTTACGGAAAAAACGACGGCGGCGGCACCCAGACCCTTATGCTTGCCGGCGTGCCCTTTAACAAACTGGGCCTTCCGACGCTTCCGGATCGATCCTATGCGGCCATTGCGGAAAACATACAGCACACCCTTTACAAAGGGATGATTCTTCCCATCGTTGCATTTGGCGGATTGATCTTTTTGGTTAAGAGAACGGATAAGAACAAGAAAGAATAACGCCCCGGCCAGATACCGGAAAATCATGGTGGTTTTAAACCATTTATGACCCTTGTTCAAGGAGTGATTTATGAAAACCGAACAACCTTTAGAAGGAAAGATTCTGACCCCAACCTTCTTGATTTGCGGCTTACTTTTTCTGATTTCCCTGATTTTCATGGCCAAACGATTCATATACGGCCTTGGCGCCGTAACCAATATGAGCGACGGCTATCCCTGGGGAATATGGATCGCATTCGACGTGGTCATCGGAACCGCTCTCGGATGCGGCGGATATGCCATGGCCCTTCTGGTCTATGTTTTCAACAAGGGAGAATACCACTCCCTGTTGCGGCCCGCACTGATGACCAGCCTGTTCGGCTACACCCTTGCCGGTGTGGCGGTGGTTCTCGATGTCGGAAGGTACTGGCAATTGTACAACATCTTTCTACCCTGGCACATGAATCCTAATTCGGTTTTACTGGAAGTGGCATTATGTGTGGGCGCTTATGTCGCAGTCCTGTGGATCGAATTTTCGCCCACTTTCCTGACAAAATTCGGGGCCGACAACGCAAAGGGCTTTATGAACAAAATCATGTTCGTTTTCATTGCCTTGGGAATTCTACTGCCGACCATGCACCAATCATCGCTGGGAACCGTCATGGTGATTGCCGGCAGCAAACTCAGCCCATTGTGGTGGACCCAATTGTTGCCGGTGCTGTTTCTAATATCATGCATTTTCTTAGGATATGCCATCGTAGTTGTCGAATCCAGCATTACCGGCTCACAATACCGGATACATAATGAATCTCAGCTGCTCGGAAAAGTATCGGGGGTTATGGCATGGCTGATCGCAATTTATCTGGTGGTCCGGTTCGTCGATCTCGGCATGCGAGGCCATCTGGATCTTGCGTTTAGAGGAGATCTTATGGGGAATATGTTTCTGCTGGAAAACTTACTGCTGATAGTTCCCATGGCCATTCTCTTTGTACCTGCTAATCGGAAAAATAAGCGCGTTATGTTTCTCTGCGCTGTTTCGATCGTTCTTGCCGCGGCTATCTTGCGGTTTAATACCTATATTATTGGATTTGATCCCGGAAACGGCTGGCATTACTTTCCGTCTGCCGGAGAAATTTTTATATCTTTAGGAATCGTGTCATTAGAAATCATGGCGTTTCTCTATTTTATCAAAAGACTGCCGATCTATCGCCGGTCTTAAGCACGAAGAATATGCAAAATGAAGGAGGCATTAAATGTCCAAGCGAATCGTCGTCGATCCCATTACCCGGATTGAAGGTCATCTTAGAATTGAGTGTGAGGTCAACAACGGCAAAGTGGTCAATGCCTGGTCATCCGGGCAAATGTGGCGCGGCATAGAAGTCATTCTCCAGGGACGCGATCCCAGGGATGCCTGGCTATTCACCCAGCGGATCTGCGGGGTCTGAACCACCGTTCATGCCATTACCTCGGTCCGGGCGATCGAGAACGCACTGAATATGGAGGGTCCCCTAAATGCACAGTATATCCGGAATCTGATCACAGGTGGTCAGGGCATTCAGGATCATATTGTCCATTTTTACCAACTATCCGCGCTCGACTGGGTGGATCTTGTATCCGCACTAAAAGCAGATGTCAAAGCCACGGCCAAACTCGCGGATAAGCTGTCATCCTGGCCGGGCAATGGTTTCGATGAGCTGAAAGCAACCCAAGAAAAGCTTAAAACATTTGTCGGCTCCGGTCAGTTGGGCGTCTTTTCAAGCGGGTACTGGGGACACCCGGCCATGAAACTTCCGCCTGAGGTCAACCTGCTGGCTTCACATCATTTCCTTCAGTCGCTGGAATATCAGAAAAACATTAACAAACTAGTGGCTATCCTGGGGAGCAAGACGCCGCATATTCAGAATCTGGCGGTGGGGGGTGTTGCCAATCCCATTAACCTTGATAGTCAGTCCACTTTAACTATGGAAAGACTGTATTATATCAAAACGCTTATCGATCAGGTGGGCGATTTTATTCACCAAGTCCATATGGTAGATGTAGCAGCGGTAGGAGCATTATATGCCGACTGGACAACCTACGGCGCGGGGGTCACCAATTACCTCAGTGTTCCAACCATGCCCTTAGATCCTGCCGGCACTAAATTTGCGTTACCGGGGGGATATATTCCCGGAGACATTTCCAAATTTAAGCCGATAACCTCTTTTAAAGATGAATATTTTAAAAAGAACGTAAAAGAGAGCATTAAACACTCCTGGTATAAAGGAGACTGGGATCGCCATCCCTATGAGGAAGATACGGTTCCGGCTTATTCGGAGTTTGATGAGAAGGGGAAATATTCTTGGATCAAGGCTCCGACATTTGAAGGCAAACATGCTCAGGTAGGTCCACTGTCAAATGTCTTGTGCATGTACGCTGCCGGTCATCAGCCAACGCAAAAGTACACCAAAATGTTGCTGGATAAGGCAAATGCCGTCCTGTCCCTCGTGGGGTCAAAAGCAAGGGTGTCCATAAACTCTCTTCATTCCACCGTCGGCCGCATTGCCGGCAGGGCGGTCCGCTGCGCAGTTTTGCATGACGAACTTGTCAATCAGTGGCAACTTCTCGTGGACAATATCGGAAAAGGGGACTATAAGACTTTCAACAAGCCTGTTTTTCCAAAAGGTGAACAAAGAGGATTCGGATTTCATGAAGCCCCCAGAGGAACACTTTCTCACTGGGTGGTTATAGAAGACGGTAAAATTAAAAATTACCAATGTGTTGTGCCGTCCACATGGAATGCCGGCCCCCGTGACAGTAAAGATGATCGTGGGCCCTACGAAGCTTCCCTTGTCGGAAATCCCATCGCTGATCCGGAAAGGCCGCTGGAAGTGTTGAGAACAATCCACTCATTTGATCCGTGCATAGCCTGCGCCGTTCATATGGTCGACGCAAACAGTAAAAAAATCACTAAAGTCAGGGCATTTTGAATTTGAATCGAACCGAATCGAATCACAACTGCCCGGAGTCTAAAAAAGATCAACCGTTAAAAGACTCCGGGCAGTCTTTTTTGAATGTATTGGTATTGGGTATCGGGAATATCCTGCTTTCCGATGAAGGTGTCGGCGTTAAGGCCGTCGAAGAACTGCAAAACCGATATGATTGTTCTGATGCTGTTGAAATCGTCGATGGCGGAACATCAGGATACGAACTTCTGTCATTCTTTGAAGATCGCAGTCATGTTTTAATCGTCGATGCCGTCAATACCGGCAACGAGCCGGGTACTATTGTAAGGATTGAGGACCCTCCAGCTTTTTTCCAAAACAAAGTATCGCCTCACCAGATCGGTCTGGCCGATGTTCTGGTCATTGCCGCCATTACCGAAAATCTTCCCCGATACGTTACCCTGTTCGGCATTGAACCCAAACAGCTTTCCACGGGGTTGGATTTATCCGATGAAGTTGCCCGAAAGTTAAGTCAACTGGTTGACATGGTGGCTGACGAATTAAGGAATATCGGTGTTGATGTTCAGCCCAAAAATCGATTGCTTTAATTTGAAAAATCCGAAGGTCAAACAGAGGTTTTTAAATAAATGTGTCTTGCAATACCATCGAAAATCGTAAAGATCGAAAATAACATGGCCACCATCGATGTTGACGGTGTTCGTAGAGAAGCCAGCCTGCTTATGATTGAAAATCCAAAGCTTGGCGACTATGTCATCGTGCACGCCGGTTTTGCCATCAGTAAACTCAACGAAGAAGATGCCCTGGAATCCTTGAAGGCACTCAGGGAAGCAGTATCTTTGATTTTCGATGATGAAAAACAGAAGTAACCATGTCCATCAAACATCTGCATGAATACCGGGATCCTGAACTTTCCCGCAACATCATCGAACAGATAAAAAAAGCAAGTCAAAAACAAATCCGCCTGATGGAGGTCTGCGGCACCCATACGGTGTCGATTTTCAGAAACGGCATCCGATCGCTGTTGCCGGAAACCATTTCACTGATTTCCGGTCCTGGATGCCCGGTCTGCGTAACCGCTCAAAGCGAAATCGACGCTTTCGTTGAACTGGCCAAACGCGACGATGTCATTATAACCACATTCGGCGACCTGATCAGGGTTCCGGGCGCCGATTCATCCCTCCAGAACGAACAGGCTCAAGGCAGGGATGTCCGTATGGTGTATTCCACATTCGACGCCCTTGAAATTGCCAAAAGGAATCCGGATAAAAACGTTGTTTTTCTGGGGATCGGTTTTGAAACCACAGCGCCCACCATCGCCGCATCCATACAAGCCGCCCATGACATGAATCTGAAAAACTACTTTGTCATGAGTGCTCACAAGCTTCTGCCGCCGGCCCTTTCCACCCTTGCGGAAAACCAAAAGATAAACATCGACGGATTCATCCTTCCCGGCCATGTTTCCGTAATCATCGGCGTCAAAGCATACATCCCCTTTTTTGAAAAATACAACATTCCCTGCGTCGTTGCCGGGTTTGAACCCATCGATATTTTGCAGACGGTCCATATGCTGGTCCGCCAGATCGAAGGCAACGCCCCAAGGCTCGAAAACGGATACAAAAGAGCGGTTTCTTTCGAAGGCAATCCAAAGGCCCAATCGATGATGGATTTGGTTTTTGAACCCGCCGATGCGGCCTGGCGCGGCCTCGGTATCATCCCCTTAAGCGGCCTCAAGATAAGAAAAGAATTTGAAGCATTCGATGCACAAAAAGTCTTTGATGTCCAACTATCGGAAAAAGAAGAACCCAAAGGCTGTGCCTGCGGTGAAATCCTCACCGGCTATAAAATTCCCCCCCAATGCCCGCTCTATCAAAAAAAATGCACCCCCATTCACCCCATCGGCCCCTGCATGGTCTCCAGCGAAGGCACCTGCGCCGCCTACTATCGCTACCACGATGCATGATGATTTTGATCTTAATACGGCCGGTTGACAATTTAATCCATCCATATTAGACTAGTCCTAGTTTCAAACTAGTCTAAGGAGCTATTTTATGGATACAGTAGGTGCTATGAAGCCAAAACCCATTTGCCCAAGTTGCTTGAGCGCGTTCTAAAAGGTGAGCGTATAACCATTACCAAACAGGGTGCTCCAGTAGCTGTATTACAACCCCCTGATCCTTCAAAAAAAGTCGATATCCGATCCGTCGTTGTTGAACTTAGAAAATTTCGTGACAAACATCGTCTTGGTGCAACCTCAATTCGGGACATGATTGAAGAAGGAAGGCGGTAAATGATCGAACATTATTTTAACCGGGCCGTTAAAGGACGAACCGGGATCGAGCGATAGATGATCCCGGTTTTAAAAAGTTTTCACAACACGCGTCAAATATCTGAAATTTTTTTTGATTTGTAACGCATCCCTAATAGATTAATGGTAATCATGTGTCCCCGAAAGGACCGGGATCCCGGTGTTATGCTCCAGGATTTTAGCCATTTTCTGGGCATCAAGGTAAGGGCACTCTGGTTTGGCTTTGGCGAAACAGGTGCTTAAATAAATCTTATCCGGTTTCATTTCCAACATTTTTATTGCCATACGCATGTTTGCGACCAAAGATCGTCCCGGACATTCACACTTAACAAAGGCTAAAACCTGGGAAGGGTTTTCGATACTACCTTGTCCGAGCGCCGCCGCTTTGAGACAGCGCCATTCACCTGCACAACCATACCCGGTATCCATGTAAGCACCACATCCGACGATTGCAATTTTTTCCATTTCAACCTTCCTTTCTCTTTGTTTTAAGTATGTTGAATCTCAATCCATTTATTTAGAATATCAGTATATTCAATTATTTTTTTTTAATAACATAACGCTCTATAAAGCCATGCACATGTGAGACAATTGCAGAGTCCTCGCCCAAAATAGAAATTAAAATATTTATTTTGTATTGCAAACTTAAGGTTATGAGCATAAACTCATTAAAAGCTATCTAAAACTTATGCTATTTTTAGTCAATATTTTTTATTATCTTTATTCACACAACGGATAAAACAATATACAAAATACACCCCATTGCAGTGGGAACGAAGGCTGTCCTGGTGGCAACATAGAATATGCGGGCGAAGAGATGTTGAAGAATAGCGCAGAGGTTATTCATTTAGCTACCGGCTTGGTGGTTGGCTAACCATGCTCTTGCAGCCAACAGTTAACGGCAATGGCCGAAGAGCGCCGTTAGGCTGTTTCGACAATTTATAAATCCGAACATCTCTATAAAATAAAGCAGTTCTTGATGAAGCCTACCGAAGTGCTTTGAAAGAATAATTTTTTCGTTCATATCTTGAATGGTTGAATGGGGGTCGCCCATTAAAGGGCGACCCCCATTCACAGGACGACGATTCAGCAGGATCAATGAAGCTATGACAGACAAGGTGTCGGGGGAAAAAGAATTATTTATTTCATTTCAGGGTGTTACTCTGCGCGCCTATGATCGTATCGTTTTTCCCAATACCGACTGGGCGTATAGCGCCCATCAACACTGGGCGATACACGGTGCCAACGGCTCCGGCAAATCAATTCTTGTCAGGGCCATTTACGGACAGGTTCCGGCTGTTGAAGGCCGGATCATCCATCATTTTTTGGAAAAAAGGGCCGCGGGTCCTGATGCGACTCCAGAAAAAAGGCCTCAGGATTTTATCGCGATGGTCGGTTTTGAGCAGCAAAAAACAATTCTGAAACGCCAGACTCAATTCTATCAGGCCCGCTGGCACAGCAGCGAGAGCGCCGCGTCCCTGTCGGTTTCAGATTACCTGTTGTTTCAACATGTCAAAAGGATCGATAACTTTAGGACCGATGACAGAGCCGTGAATGTCGACAAATTTCTAGCAAGGCAAGCGGACATTGCCGATCTGCTGTCCATTGGGCCGCTTCTGGAGAAAAAAATCGTCCAGCTTTCCAACGGAGAAATTCGAAAAGTCGTCTTGGCAAGGGCTTTGTTGAAACGCCCCTGTCTTCTCATACTGGAAAATCCGCT
>JBAUWG010000021.1:0-2865 GCA_049583675.1 Desulfobacterales bacterium
CTCATGCTGTCTTTTCTGGATCATACCTGGCTTTTTGCTCAGGTGGGAATCGTTGAGGGCATTGAAAACTACGAAACCGTTCAAGAACCCCATTTGGAAATATCCGTCTATACGGCAAGGATTTTCGAATATCTCCGGGATCAGCTAATTATTGCACATGACAGGAACCCGTATATCAGCCTGTTTGCCGCCCTTCGTCTCAGCATTAAAAACTTGCTGTCGAACTACCCGGGGTATTACGCTTTTTTCCTGGTCAATGAATCAGTGCTGTTCTCATTTTGCAATTTCCGATCACTTTCAATATTAAAGAAATCCGAAAAAATGGGAGATGTGCTGCTCATTACATCCATAAGAAAAGGACTGAGTCAAAACAACTGGCAGACCATCGGGCCTGAAGACCCATCAAAAGGAACGCTTATGGTTATCGCCGGACCCGATGTATTGTATGCCGAAGATGTTTGAGAAAAAATGTGTGATCTGTTTGCCCTTTCCGCCAATAGAGACTATTCCGCTCCAAAATCCCTGCCGATTTTTGCCGAACAGGCTGGAAAAAATTTAGACGGCTGGGGCATCGGTTATTTCACAAACCATCATGCCTATGTCGAAAAGTCGGCCAAAGGGATTTTCGTGGCCGGCCAGCTTCACGACAGCTTTCAGCGGCTGGCTCGAGTGGTAACGAGCAGAATCATCATCTGCCATGTCCGGTTGCGTACCAGCGGATTGATTGACGAATGCCATTCGCATCCCTTCGTTCTCGAATTCGGCGGTTACGAATGGATATTCGCTCATAACGGAAAGGTGCCGGCCATTGAATCTTATAAGAGTAGCGGCATCCCCGTGAAAGAAGCGGTGAGCGACTCCGCCAGGGCCATTGAATTTCTCCGGGATCATCTGACACAACATTTCCAGCAGTCTTCGGATGTTGCCAGCCCCTTTAATTACGAGATTTGTTCGCCTCCGGCGTGATGACATAGTCTGGAAACCGCATTGACCATTTACAGATTCCGTATTTTTTCATTGATCGCTTTTGGTAAAGGGATGGCTTTCCATGTGTGATCGATGGCAACGAAGGTGACGCTTCCTTCGGCCAGAAGCCGGGGTTCCGGAGGCCGATAAAAATGAAACTGAAATACGACGGCCTTTTCTTTGATTTCTTTGATCGAGGTGTGCATTTCGAGTAGATCACCATAGCAGGCCGGCGCTAAAAAATTGCAGTTGGCAGCTACTTTGGGCATGCCGAACTTTTCTTCTTTGTTGCGAAAGAAGGTTTTCGGAGATAGACCGATATAACGAAGAAATTCTTCAATTCCCTGATGGAAATAGCGAAAATAGGCAACGAAGTAAACGACACCATAGGGATCGGTATCACCGAATTGAACCGGCACTTTGGTTTTATGAATGAGCATGCCACACCCCCTATCAATCTTGAAGGAGCCATTTAACCATTAAGATATCCCGGCCCTTTGAATAGAAAATGGGGTCATAATGCGATTTTTTAAATCTTTTGCCTTGATGGGTTTATTTATTCTTATTGGTTTCATCCAAACCACCCAAGCGAAAGAAGACATCAATATTCAATGGGTCCGGCTGAAAACCGCTTCCATAATCATCAACAGGATCTTGTGAATATCATGCAACGCTGGCTTGCTCACCAGCATGGCTCGTGATTATCCCCCGCCTTCAGATCAAGAGACTTCAATCAAACTGCTGTGAATCTGCGCGTAAATCCCCGGCGCCATCACCAGCAGGCGGTCATCGATTTTCTGGCCGTCCAAATAGTTACTGAGAAAAAAATCACTGCCATCCAGCTTGCAAATCTTTCCTCCGGCCGCTTCGAGAATGATGATTGCCGCGGCAAGATCCTGATACGATTCGTTGGCAATCACGGCTGCATCGGCGCGACCCAAGGCAACATAACATATATGTGCACCAGTGCATCCTAAGTCACGGATTTTACCAGGGAATGTTGAACGGTAACGGCGGTGGAACCTTGAATACGTGAAGAGAAGGCTTTCGTCGTTGATAATATTCTTATTCGAAACACGAATCTTTTGATCTTTCCAAAAAGCGTTCTGATCGGGTCGTGCGTGAAAAAGATCGCCGGTTGCCGGCATATAATACACGCCGAAAACAGGCCAAAAGTTTTCTATCAACGCCAATGAGATGCCCCATATCGGAATTCCCGCCTGGAAATTGGCAACGCCGTCCAGCGGGTCATAGATCCAGATATATCGTTTCGGGTCATGGGAGTAATTTCTGTCCGCAGGGTTGTTTTTATAAATCTGATGTTCTGGAAAATGATGGTTGAGTTTATTTTGAAAAAAAAACATCAAATGAGAATCTGCTTCCGTTACAAGGGCTTCATCGAATTTGACGTGACAATCCCCTTTGCCGTAATAGGAAAGCGCTTGTTCTCCGGATTGACGGATGACTTCCATTGCAAACTGAGTCAATTCTTCAATCTCATGATGTTTCGGCTCAACCATCTTTTACCCCTTGTTCTATGATATTCAAATCTTTTTTAAGATTTAAACCGCTCAGTTTAGTTAAAACTAACGCCAATGAACGCCGATAATATGGGTCAGAATGAGCCCAGAGGCCGTGTAAAGGTAAATTCGACGGGTTCTTTCACCAGCTTCTGGGATGCCTGTTTGGTATTGCCGCCCAGGGCGGAAAAGGGGAGAGATACAACAAATACGGCGCAACCCAGGACGGTCGCAACGATTCCCAACGGCCTGACCAGAAGAAGATCGGCGGTCATGGTGCTTCCGGTTATCTCTTCATTGCTCGTCTGTGCGGCTGCAAAGGCCGAACCCAACGGCACACAAACAAGGGCTGAAATTAACAGAAAAATCAGGGTATATT
>JBAUWG010000022.1:0-1851 GCA_049583675.1 Desulfobacterales bacterium
CATTCATTTCCGGTTTTTCGACTCAGGCAAAAGGCGATCAACTCATTTTCCAGCCTTCTATGCCCGACAATATAAAAAGATATCTCATTTGGAGACTGTCTGCTTGCATTATTTCTCTGCATGGGCACCCTCGAAACGTGAAAAGCGGAGCCAAGGGACCGGCCCCCTGCGATCTTCCAGCAGCCTGACACACTCACCGCAACAGGTACAGCTTTGAGATTCAGGGCCGTCCATAGCGAAACGGAATCAAAATTGTCATCAGCATTCCTTGGTTTGAATTATTTAGGGATGACCTTTTTATCCGTCAATACAATAAGTGGTGTAAATTAATTATCATATAGATTAAAAGGGTTAAAATGAGGTTAAAATAGCGTGGGAGTTTCTTTAAGCATGCTTAAAATAAAACCATCTGAATATATTATATATTTAAGAGATCATGGGAATGATTCAGGAAATTCCTTGACAGCAACTATTTAAATTAATATTGATTTAGTAAATTTTTCATAGAATCTGAATCCAATTTTTCCGCACTAATATTTTATTTGCCAAAGGTTCTTTGACGATTTGGATAAACCTTTAATTGCGGTGTGCCCGGCAATTTGATCTTTTTCTGTTTATATCACTTATTTCTTAAGCATTAGGTTGGGATTCAATAATGAAATTAAAGGATTAATCAGCGTGCTAAAATTCAGCCCGCCAAAATTATCCTCGGTAATCCCAAGACCCCGGTTACTTCAACGGCTTACCCAACATGACGATAAACAGCTGATATTTATATTAGGGCAGGCTGCCCAGGGCAAATCAACACTCGCTGCCTCCTGTTTGGAAGAACTCAACATCAAACCAGCCTGGATTAATCTTTCCCCGGAAGATTCCGACCCGGTGAATTTTTTTCATGCATTGATTTCAGCGCTTGAGGCAGCGGTTAACAGCGTCGATTTTTCGGCTATCAAAGAATATCCGGCTTTTTCTGCAGGTCCCAGAGACGAGAACGCATTATATCGCGATTGGCTCCAATCTATTTTTTCGCTGGTCTCCGATCCTATCCATATCGTCATGGATGGTTTGGACCGGTTAGCCGCCGATGCGGCTTCGCACCGATTTTTGCAGAAATTGGTAGAGGAAAGGCCGTCCAATGTTATCGTGTGGATTCTATCAAGAACTGCTGCTTCATTCAAGCTCGAACGGTTAAAGATGACCCAGAAGATGGTTTTGCTGGATAACCAGGAGCTATCCTTCTCAAAAGACGAAATCAAAATTTATTTTAAGAAAATCAAAAAGATGGATTTAGATGCCGGCCAGATTAAAAAAATTCATCAACTGACCGAAGGCTGGGTCGGGGGCTTGATTCTGCTTTCTGAAAAGCTGGACCGCTTACCGGAAGCTTCAAGGCAAAAGTATCTTTTAGAAGATATGCCGACGTTTTTCAAAGCAGAGGTTTTTCAATATTTCGCTGAAGAGATTTTCTACGCTCAGCCCTATTCAAACCAAAGGTTGCTGATCATATCGTCTGTTTTCGAATCCATCGAACCGGCATTGTTGAACCGTTTAGCTGATATTGATAGTGCCGAACAAATATTCATGAATCTTGTTCAAAGAAACCTTTTTGTGCAATTGGTATATGACGAAAAAAAAGGGTGGGTTTTCAGGTATCATCAGTTGTTCAGAGATTTTCTGCGATCCAAATTCGAGTCAAGTCCTTCACACGATGAAAAAAATACAGTGTTGAACCGGGCGGCGTCGCTCTACGTACGCAATGAAGAATGGCAAAACGCAGCGAATTTCTACCTTGAAGCTCAAAATTTTCATGAAGCGGCGGCAATTATCGAAAGGTTAGGCGCAGATCAGTTG
>JBAUWG010000023.1:0-1535 GCA_049583675.1 Desulfobacterales bacterium
CATGCCCGCTTCCCAGTCAAACAGCTCCAGGCAGTCTTTTTCGAGCTTTTGGGTCAGCAGCCGGACCCTGATCCCCACGGGACAGGCCCGTTCGCAGGCCCCGCAGTCCGTACACCGCCCCGCACAATGATACGCCCTTAAAAAATGAAACGTCCGGATGTCCACCGGGTCCTGGCTCTTGCCCACCCATTGGGGCTGGGATTCGTCCACAAAACAGGTGGGACAGTAACACAGCGGACACGCGTTCCGGCAGGCATAACACCGGATGCACGGCGACAGCAGGGCTTCGAAAAATTCCCATTTCTTTTCCACCGGCAGGGCTTCGATTTCGCGAACATCTTCATACCGGTCCACTTCGGTCTGCTCCTGGACCGCATCGGCCGCCAGCTCGTCATAGATCACCGGGTTCCGGTGGATGCAGATGGTGCAGTTCTGCTGGAGCACTTCTTTTCTATCCAGGGTCTTCTCAAAACCGTCGCCCCTGATCCGAAGGGTATCTTCGGCTTCTATCGCTTCCCTGATCTCGGATTCTGCCAGGGCTTCCACCTTGCGACGGTCCGTCATCCCCTTACACGGCACCCCGATAATCACCACCTGCTCCCGCTTGATCTTGTTTTCGATGATATGTGTGACGATGTTTCGGGAATCGCATCCCTTGGCAATAATCCCGATCCGTTCCTTCCGGTCCGTCAGATAATTCGCCAGGTTGATCCCGCAGTTGCCGTCCCACACCAGTTGGTCCACATCCTTGACGGTCTTTACGAAACAGGGCTCGTTCATCATCACAACCGTCCCTTTCCGAAATCCGATCACCAGGTCCACTTTGGATTCCGACAGCAGCCGCCGGGAAATCTCTCTGATTTTCTCGATATATGACACCATCTCAAGCTACCTTGGCTTCCTTTTTTACAAAATTCTCATGGGGCCCCAGCGCCTTGATCTCCTCGGTCACCGCGTTCACCACTTCCACAAACTTCGTCGACTCCGCCGACGAAATCCAGGAAAACTGCAGCCGTCCGGGCTCGATCCCCATATATTCGACAAGCTTCTTGAACAACGCAAATTTCCTCCGGGCATAGTAATTACCTTCCAGGTAATGGCAATCTCCCGGATGTCACCCCGACACCCACACCCCGTCCGCCCCCTGACGCAAAGCGGCCAGAATAAACTTCGGGCTCATTCGTCCGGTGCACGGAATCCGGATCACCCGGATGTTCGGCGGATATTCCATCCGGCTCACACCCGCCAGATCCGCGGCCCCGTAACTGCACCAGTTGCACAAAAAACTCACGATCTTTGGTTCCCATTCCCTCATATCTTCTCTTCCCTCTTTTCTATTTTCTAATTCCTAATTCCTATTTCCTATTTCCTAATTTCTATCTTTTCATCCCGCGATATCCAACGAAAAAATCTGTGCAAAGATCTGATCGTTATCGAATCCCTTGAGACGGATCGCACCGGACCGGCAGGAGGCTACGCAGAGACCGCATCCCTTGCACAGCACCGGATTGATCTCGGCCTTGCCGGCAAAGGGC
>JBAUWG010000024.1:0-4216 GCA_049583675.1 Desulfobacterales bacterium
TGTCATTCCCGCGAAAGCGGGAATCCAGTTATTTCGGCTTGTTCTGGACTCCCGCTTTCGCGGGAGTGACGTATTTATTGACTTTTTACGAAAGCATCACAATATTGGAACTTGTGATTTTTGACACAAAACTCAAAGGCAGAGCCCTTGGTCTCTATTTTGGCCCACCGTATCAAGTTTTCGATATAAAAATAAATCCCTTGCATCCTATCCCGCCGGATGTTTATAATTAGAAGCTATCTCAAATATTTTTATGAGTTTCATTTGGACCGTGGTGTAGGATGGAACAACCGTTTATACCTCATGTCAAAATCTGCGGCATCACCCGCGTTCAGGACGCCCTTCAATGTGCGGAACTGGGCGCCGACGCCATTGGGTGCGTTTTTTACCCCAAAAGCCCGAGACATCTCACCAAAGACCGGGCCAGAGAAATCTGTGCGGCCGTGCCGGACTTTTTAAAGACCGTGGGGGTATTTGTGGACGAGACCTTTTCAAGCATCATGCACCATGTTGAATACTGTCATCTGACAACGGTCCAGCTCCACGGCCGGGAACAAGGCGAACTGGTGCGCCGCCTCCGGAAAGAAAACATGCATGTGATTAAAGCGTTGTTTGCCGACCGCAGCCCGACGTTTGACGATGCGCCGAAATATCCGGCATCGGCTTTCCTTGTTGAATGCGGCCGCGGGAAACATCCGGGCGGCAATGCACTGGAGTGGAACTGGGAAGCCGCCAAAAGCATTGGAAAAGAATATCCGTTGATTTTAGCGGGAGGCCTCGATCCTGAGAACGTGACATTAGCCGTTCAAATGAGCGCTCCCTGCGCGGTGGATGTCAGCTCCGGCGTGGAATCAAACCCCGGTCAAAAAGATTTTAACAAAGTCGCGGCTTTTATGAAAGCCGTATCCGCTTGCGGCACAGAAAAATATTCGAAAAATATTTTTTAAATTTTAAGCGGCATGGCCGCGTTTCATAAAATCGTTATACGATTTTATTATGAGGTAATTTATGGGAAGAACGATCGAACTTAAACGTGTGGTGATCACCGGCCTGGGAATGGTTTCTTCCCTTGGACTGGATGTACCGAGTACCTGGAACGCCATGATTGCGGGACAATCCGGCATCGCCAAAATTACGCAATGGGGCGATCTTGAAGAAGTCAAAGAAAGATTTAATCTGGCCGATGATTTTCCCCTGATCGCCGGAGAAGTCAAACACTTTGACATCAAGGAAATTGTTAAACAACGCAAGCACGGTTTCACAAAAGACGATCTAAAACAGATCAAATACATGGACCCCTTTATTCAATATGCCTATGCCGCGACACTGGAGGCGATTAGCGATGCCAATGTGAATTTGGAAAGAGACAAGATCGATCCCTACCGGGTCGGCGTTATTATCGGATCCGGTCTGGGCGGCCCCCAGTCCTGGGAAAATGAATTCAGCCGTTTCATAAAAGGCAAGAAAGTGTCGCCCTTTCTCATTCCGCGTCTGATCCCCAACCTGGCGGCAGGGAACGTCAGCATTTCTTTTAGAGCCAAAGGCGCCAATGCTTGCCTGGCTACCGCCTGTGCTTCAGGCGCTCACGCCATCGGCGAGGCCTTTCAGAGAATTCAACTCGGAAAAGAAGACGCCATTGCCTGCGGCGGAACCGAGGCCGCGATCACGCCCCTGACCATCGCCGGCTTTCATGCGCTTAAGGCCCTCTCGTCCGAATACCAAACGCCCCAATCCGCTTCCCGCCCCTTTGATGTCCGGCGCAACGGGTTTATCATGGGAGATGGGTCCGGTATCTTGATTTTAGAAGAATTGGAACACGCCCTGGCCAGAGGCGCCAAAATATATGCGGAAATCATCGGTTTTGCCATGACCGGAGATGCCAGCCATATTACCGATCCGGATATGCACGGTGCGGTTCGATGCATTAATCTGGCATTGAAAGATGCGCAAATTTCGACCGAAGACGTCGACTTGATCAATCCCCATGCCACCTCGACGTCGAAAGGCGATATCAATGAAGCCGCCGCCTTAAAAAAAGTTTTCGGCACCGGGAAAGAAAAGCCCTACATTACGGCCAATAAATCCCAACTCGGGCATTCTTTGGGCGCAGTCGGCGGCATTGAAGCCATTTCCAGCGTGTTGTCGGTGTGTGAGAATAAAATACCGCCCATCCTGAACTTAGAAGAGATCGATCCGGAATGCGAAGGCCTGAACTATATCAGGGGCCAGGCAAAAGCAGTTGACGTCAATGTTGTCGTTTCAAATTCCTTCGGTTTCGGCGGAACCAATGCCACGCTGGTTTTTCGGAAATACAGCGAATAAAGAGCAGACGACAGAGGACAGAGGACAGACAACGGACGACAGATGACAGACGACAGACGACAGATTTACTTTTGGATTGATGATTGTTGATTGTTGATGGGTCTGCCCCCCAACGCCTATTTCCTCTTTTCTATTTCCTAATTTCTGTCCTCCATCGTCCGTCATCCTAGCGAAGCGGTCGTCCATCGCCCCTCGTATTTCTTCCGTCCTCTGCTTCACTTCAGGCTCTCGATAAACTCCCCTGCCGCGGCGATGCCGCCTTGATCCACCCGCCGAATGGTTTCCGATCCGATGACCGCAATATCGGCTTTGCCTTTTAAAAAATCGATATCTTTTCTTTCTTTTACGCCGAAGCCGAGGGCCAAAGGAAGCCCGGTCGCTTTTAGGCACCGGGAAAGATAATGTTCCAACTGACCGGAAAAATCCGTTGCAACACCCGTAACGCCTTTTCTGGCCACGCAGTAAATAAATCCCTTCCCAAATGAATTCAAGTATTTCATACGGTCATCCGATGTCGTTGGAGAAAAAATAAAGATCGGAGAGAGGCGATGCTTTTCCATGGCCCCAAGATATTCCCGGCCTTCTTCAGGGGGAAGATCCGGAACAATGGCGCCTTTGAGTCCAATTTCAGCCGTAACGCCGGCAAATCGTTCCACCCCGTATTTAAAAAGAATATTGTAGTAGCTCATAAAAAGAAAGGGGATCTCAAACGCTTTTGCGGCTTTTTCGGCAAATTCCATGCACTTTTGGACGGTGGCCCCTTTGGACAGTGCCTTTTGGTTGGCATGCAGGATGACGGGACCGTCTGCAATGGGCTCCGAAAACGGAATCTGAAGTTCCATCAGATCGACGCCGGCGTTGACCATGCCCTCAATCATCCTGAACCCGTCGTCAAATGTCGGGTACCCCAGGACAATATGCGTCATTAACAGGATCTCTTTTGCTTTGAGTCTTTGCTTCAGATAGGTTTCAAGCATGATATTCCTCCGCCTTATTTCGAATAAATTCCTGCCATTTTGGATCTCCGAATGCATCGGCAACCGTAAAGATATCCTTATCTCCCCGGCCCGACTGGTTAATGATCAGAATATCTTCTTTGGACATGCCGGGGGCCTCTTTAAAGGCCTGGGCAAAAGCATGTGCCGATTCAAGCGCCGGTATCACGCCTTCTTTTCTTAAGGTGAGCGCGAGGGCTTCGATCACCTCCTTGTCTGTGGCCGCTTCAAACCGGATCCGGCCTGTTTCCTTAAAATTCGCCAAAATCGGCGAAACGCCGATATAATCCAGCCCGGCCGCGACGCTGTGCGTTTCTTTCATCTGACCGTCGCGATTTTGAATAAAATAGGTTTTATACCCCTGGGCAACGCCGATGCTGGCATCCTTGGATGACAGGCGGGACGCATGTTGTCCGGTATCCAACCCTTTTCCGGCGGCTTCCACCCCCACCAGTTCCACCGGATCATTCAAAAAAGACTGAAATATGCCGAGCGCATTGGACCCTCCGCCGACACAGGCGTAAATTCGTGCCGGGAGCTTTCTTTCCCTTTCAAGAATCTGCTCACGGGCTTCTATTCCGATGATCGATTGAAAAAAAGCGACCATTTCCGGAAACGGGTGGGGACCGCATGCCGTGCCCAGCACGTAATGCGTGGTATCCATATTCGTGACCCAATCACGGAACGATTCATTGATGGCATCCTTCAAGATCCGTGTGCCTTCCCGAACGGTGACTACTTCCGCACCCAGTCGTTCCATCCAGAATACATTCGGACGCTGCCGCCGGACATCGACCTCTCCCATGTAAATGGTGCATTTGAACCCGAATCTTGCCGCCATGGTGGCTGTGGCGACCCCGTGCTGGCCGGCCCCGGTTTCTGCGATGACGCGTTTTTTC
>JBAUWG010000025.1:0-3362 GCA_049583675.1 Desulfobacterales bacterium
TTTGAGATTTATTTGCGATTTGGTGCTTGAAATTTGAATTTTTAGATGCAAAACTCCAAGCCATAGCCTTTTATCCATGATCTGGGAGAAAACGACTATGATTTAACTGTTAGATTAGTGTCCATCCATAAATGAGGATTTTTGTTCGAGATCAAGGCATGCGAAAAAAATAACCACAGGCCTATAGTTGATATTCCGAGGATTATTTTTTGAGCATAACGCCGGGATCGGGCAAAAAGACCATTTATGGATGGACACCAGATTAATATTTTAGAGCCTTCATCAACATCTTCATATCCTCCCAGACATCCCGCTTCTTGTCCGGATTGCGAAGCAAGTAGGCCGGGTGATACGTCGGCAAAACCTTTATCCCCGAATAATCGTAAAAACATCCTCTGAGTTTTGAAATCGGCGACCTGGTTTCAAGAAGTGTCTGAGCGGCAAACGTTCCGAGCGCACAAATAATAGCCGGTTTTACGGATGCGATCTGACGTTTTAAAAAAGGAAAACATACTTCAATTTCCTCGGGCATTGGATTCCTGTTGCCGGGTGGACGGCACTTGATGATATTACAGATATAGACCTGTTCGCGTGAATAGTGTATGGCTTCGATGATCCTGGCAAGAAGTCTCCCCGCAGACCCGACAAAGGGTTCGCCGCTCTGGTCCTCTTCATACCCCGGACCTTCGCCCACAAACATGAGTCTCGCATCCGGGTCCCCGGCACCGAATACGATATTTTTCCGGCTTATTGAAAGCCGGCACCGCCGGCAGTCACCCAGGTCCGTTCGAATCTCTGTCAACGTCTCGGATGCGGCCTTCATCTTGCGTCCCCAGGCGTCGACGATATCAAGGGTTTGCTTTGAGCATTCAAACCCCCGGCATCCTCTCTCTGCCAGAAATCTGAAAAAGGTTTTTATCTCTTCAATGGTGGATGTGACCCCAGATCTTAAAAATGGGGGATTCGATTCGGAGTATCTCATAATATTTTGGCAACCCGATCCAATAAAAAATTTGCAACATCCTCTTTGGTCATTTCAGGGAGACTTTCTTTTGTCCCGTCCTTGTAAAACAGCGTCACCGTATTGGTGTCGGCATTGAAACCTGAACCCGGGTATCCCACGACATTTCCGACAATGATATCAAGATTTTTTTCAGCCAGCTTTTTTTGCGCATACTGTTCAAGGCGTTCTGTTTCCGCAGCAAATCCGATGAGGATCTTTCTGTTTTTATTCCTGCCGATTTCTTTTAGAATATCTTGAGTTCTTTCCAGAGCCAAAACCATTTGTTCGGTTTCCTTTTTGATTTTTTGCTCTGAACGATCCGCGGGACGGTAATCGGATACTGCCGCCGCTTTGATGATAATATCCGAATATTCCGCATGTTCGAACACGGCCCCGGCCATCTCTTTAGCCGTGTTGACCCTGATCACATTGATATTGTTAGGATCCAAAAGGGCCGTCGGGCCGGTGATCAGCGTAACGACAGCGCCCCTGTACTCGGCAGCCCTTGCCACTGCGAAACCCATCTTTCCCGAAGATGGGTTGCTGATAAATCTGACAGGATCGATAGGCTCTCGTGTAGGACCTGCAGTAACAAGCATTTTCTTATTTTTAAGGTCCTTGGGCATGAGGCGGTAAACGGTTCTGTCAAGGATGTCTTCAGGTTCCGGAAGTCGGCCGGGTCCGATGGTCCCGCAGGCCAGGGTGCCGGAATCCGGATCAATAATAAAATATCCATCAGAACGAAGTATCTCAAGGTTTCTTTGTACGGCATTGCTTTCGAACATATGCGTGTTCATTGAAGGGCAGAGGATCGCAGGGCATGTTACCGCCAGCATGAAGGTGCTCAGAGGATCATCTGCAATACCGTTGGCCAGCTTTCCGATAATATTCGCAGTTGCCGGCGCGATGACCACCACATCGGCTTTTTCCGCCCATTCAATATGCCGGATGGACGCATCGCCGCTACTTTCAAAAAGGTTCGTACAAACCGTTTGACGGGATAGCGCTTGAAAGGTCAACGGACCCACAAATGACCGGGCGTTTCGCGTCATGATCACCCTGACATTGGCACCTTCTTTTATATAAAGCCTTAACAGTTCGGCGCTCTTATATGCCGCGATGCCGCCGGATACACCCAATACGATGCTTTTATTTTTGATCACGCTTTCCATAAATAAATTCACCTGCCGCCTTTGAGATGCATTCTAAACTTTGTAAGCTTTTGCAAGTTATGACGTAAAAGCAGAAGATCAATCCATTGGATAAACAATTCCATCAGGTCATCCGGTACGCTATCTGTCCGCTGTTTTTCAATTTCAGAAAGCGCTTCTATAAGATCCTGTTGTCCGGGTTCATGGGCTAAGAGGTATTTGTAAATTTTTTCGGCTTTTTTCAAGTTTCCCTGGTCTGCATAAACCTTTGCCATGGTCCGGGTATAGAATACATCGTTTTCAGCCAATGGTCTTACCTTTTCCGCTTTTTGACTTTAATGATCATCTCGTCTTTGCCGATAACACCGAGTTCCTGCCTGGCCACACTTTCAACATATTTCGGATCGTTCTTCAAGCGTTCTATTTCGCGATAAAAGGAAAGATTCTTCTTCGCAAGCTCTCCGGTTTTTTTCACCAGACCATCTCTTTTTGTCTTAAGTCTATATAAATCGGTGAGGCCGTTTTCGCCGAATACAATAAACAACAACAGCAAAAACATGCTTATAACTGCCACAAAAAGCAGGATATTCTTTTTCAGATTCACGCTTTGCCCACTCCTTTTCTGGCGATGGCCAAGACCTTTTCCAATTCCCGGCTCTTGAATAACAGAGAAAATAAACCATATGATATGAAACCGATGGCGATACTTCCCGCAAGCCCCAAAAAAAGGCCGGAAAGATTCCCTTCCGCGGAAGGAATAATGAACAGGGATGTCATCCAAACCGCCCCACCCATAAATGCGGAGCAGAGGATGGTTTTATTGGCGGAGGCTATAATTGCTTTCATTCCCAGCATGCCGAGCTTTATCCTTAAAGCGCGGACAAGAAGTCCGAGGTTCAACATCGAAGCCAGAGATGTGGCAAGCGCCAGTCCGCCATGCTTCAACGGGCCCATAAGAACGATCCCGAAAATGAGATTGGCGCAGACGGATATTACCCCTATTCGAACCGGCGTCTTTGTATCCTGAAGCGCATAAAATGTAGACACCACGATTCGCACGGCCGAAAAAGCCCATAATCCTACACTATAATACAGTAGTGCATACGCCGTCAACCGCGTGGTCTTTTCGTCAAAAGCGCCTCTTTTAAATAACAATGCCACTATCGGCTCCCTTAACACGATCAAGCCGACCATTGCAGGGATGGTAA
>JBAUWG010000026.1:0-2935 GCA_049583675.1 Desulfobacterales bacterium
CTCCCACTGATTCGGCAGAAAACCATGTAGAAATGCTTAAAGTGATCAGCAAAATGGCACAGGACGATCAATGGCGTAAAAAAATTTTTTCAGCAAGGAAATCTTCAGATGCAAGAGAAGCGATCCACGAATGGAAAGAACGCTTTAATATAACTCTAATATAAAGCACGACATGCCGGTAAAGAAAGAAACGCTTATTTAACACAAGTCCATTTGGTTTGATCTATTCGGATTTTTGTTGTTCCCAATTTATTTCAATTGCTTACTTCGCTTCTCATAATGGTCTAAATTTTTTATTTTGAAACCTTCAGTTTGAATCCAGATCCGGTGCTATCGGTTCAAGTCGGCCGGCTCGGTTTTCACTGTTGACCCTGATCGAGAAATAGTGTATCCCACGGACCTTGGTACTGAAAAAGATGATTCCGGATTCAAGAAAGGAGACCCTTCGTTGAGAGTCCTGTCAGGCATCCAGCCTTCCGGATCGCTCCACCTCGGCAATTATCTGGGCATGATGAAACCTATGGTCGAGTATATGGATCGCTCCACGCTTTTTGTATTCATCGTCAATTTTCACGCTTTGACTTCGGTTACCGACGGCGAGAGGCTGGCAAAAGGCACCTTGGACGCTGCGGCCGACTTCCTATCTCTGGGGCTTGACCCTAACCGCTGCATATTCTGGGTACAATCGGATGTTCCCGAAGTGATCGAATTGACGTGGATACTCACTTGCATCACGCCGATGGGATTGCTGGAGCGCTGCCATTCATACAAGGACAAGATCGCCCGAGGAATCTCTCCGAATCACGGCTTGTTTTCCTATCCCGTGCTCATGGCTGCAGACATACTGCTGTATCAATCCAACATCATACCTGTCGGGAAAGACCAGAAACAGCACGTGGAAGTGGCCCGGGACATCGCTATGAAGTTTAACAACATATACGGCAAAACATTTGTCATCCCCGAGCCTGAAATCAACGACAAAGTGGCCACCGTTCCAGGAATCGACGGCCAGAAGATGTCTAAATCCTACGACAATACCATCGAGATCTTCCTTGATGAAAAGACTCTGAAGAAAAAGGTCATGAGCATCAAAACCGATTCTACTCCGGTCGAGGAACCCAAGAATCCGGAGACCTGCAATTTGTTCCAGATTTACCGCCACTTTGCCCCGCTGGACCGGGTTGAGGAAGTGCTGCGGCTGTACAGGGAAGGAGGAGCGGCATACGGGACGATCAAGAAGGAGCTGGTAGGCATCCTGTGGGATTTCTTTAGGGACGCACGGGAAGAAAGGGCAAGGCTGCTCAAGGATCCAGGCCACCTGAGGGATATTCTTGCCAAAGGAGCTAAGAAAGCTCGAGAAATCGGGCAGGGAACCATTGATACGGTTAGGCAGCGGGTCGGTATTGTGTACTAAACCGGATCAACTGCAAATCGTTAATGAATGATAAAAATCAACGTCAAGCTTAATCGGTGATACCTGCAATGACTAACAGCTATCAAGTGTTTGATTTTTCTGTGATACCATAATGCCGTATCACCAAACGATAGTTGTCTCGATTCTTCTACCTATATTTAAACTTCCGAATTTGTGATATGGTCAAAAAGCGAAAAAGAGGTTAGCGGTGATATGTAATGGAGATCACACGAATTGGACCTGTTTCAATTTTTTGGATAACTCCAAGGGATCTGATATTTAGCAATTTATGTCGTACAGTGGCAAGTTATATCAAGTTTGAAGGCACCACAATTTACGAACAATATCATTGAACAAAGTTCGTATGATAAGGAAAAATGGGAAAGAAGTTTCTGTGTGATATATAGCCCTGACCTACAAGTTGGGCAAAGTTTACTCACTGGTATCCTTCAGGAGGTGCGCATGCGTAAGCTACCATTACCATTACTACTCGTTATTTTGGCTGTAACACTGTTGATCGTTTCCTGCGGCGACGGGGGCAATCCTCAGCCTGTAATTGAGGCTCATATCTTCAGCGACCAGCCGACGGATGGGGATATTGCCTTTGATCCTGTTCTGCAATCCTTCACTGTCACTAACGGGCCAGAAACCCTGTTTTTTGGCATTGACGATCTTGACCCCAATTTACCGGAATACCGTGCTTTCCTGGATTTTCCACTCGATGGTTCTACCGGCGGGGATGTTATCCCTGCAAATGCTGGAATAGTTTCTGCAACCCTGGAAGTATTCATTAACGAAGTGAGTTTTGCTCCCATTGTTCCCACTTTGCTCGATCTTGTCTCCTATCCTATTACCGGCTTGCGGGTGGAAGATTTCGATTCTTTTCCTCTATTGTCACAATCGCTGGATTTCTTTGCCTCGGATCTGGGAACTATTGTATCGATTGACATTACGCCGCTGATGCGGGAGGCGCAGCGCCTCAGTTTCACGGATTTACAGGTGCGGTTTGTCCTCGATTTCGGGACTAATGTCGGGTTTGTAGGCATCGAGGATCTTCCTTCCGTCTCCATCACGGCTCCGCTGCTCATAGTGAACTACGTGTTCTAGTATTGCGCGATATATGATGACATGGGGTTGAGCCACCCTTTGCCTTAAAAAATATAATATATGAATTAGTTGTCCGAAAATGAAAGGAAATTAACATTCAATCTGTAAAAAAACAAAAATTGAGGAAAATCGATTCTATTCCACTTCCGACAAGGCAGAGTCATAATGGCCTTCTTTTTTATTTTTGCGGGTTGTGGATATGCAATGGAGCAAAGCTTTCAACTTACTTAAATAGCTGAGATATTCATTCGATATTTGAATGATTGGGGGAATGTAAATTTACGATTCCCCCTTTTATTTTTTAAGCATACAAATTTTCAATCCATCTCGTAGCTTCACTATCACTGACCTTGCCCAAGTACATTTGAGTCGTCGAAAGATTGGCATGCCGGAGAATTATTTTGCTGACAATTT
>JBAUWG010000027.1:0-6453 GCA_049583675.1 Desulfobacterales bacterium
TATACGGCCGGCCGTTTTCTGAGGGCAAAGGATCTGGGCGCTAAAATCAACAACGCCGACTGGAAAACCGTGCTGTTCGACACCCACAAAGAAAGTTTTGTGGTTCCCAACGGGAGCATCGGATTCCGCTGGAATGAAGAAGGCCGATGGAACCTCGATGCCATGGATTCAACGGATAATGCGGCCGTGGACCCTCTGTTGAGCTTCGCCGGGAATGCCGATGAATGGGTGAATGTCTGTTTTCCCTTTTTCGATGTTAGCGGCGGTGCAATCAAAACCGGCCTGGTTCCGGTAAAAAGGGTTCATAATGGCTCGCAAACCCTATGCGTGACCACGGTGTTCGATCTCATGGCGGCCCATTTAGGAATTTCAAGAATTCAGGCACCCTCGACGCCAGAAGATTATCCCTCGGGCTATGACGACCCGAAACCGTATACGCCGGCCTGGCAGGAAGCCGTCACCGGCGTACCCCGAGAAGACGTTGTCCGCGTGGCCCGGGAATTTGCCCAAAATGCGGAAAAAACCCGGGGCAAATCCATGATATTCTTAGGGGCAGGTACCAACCACTGGTATCACGGCGACATGATCTACCGCTCGATTATCAACCTTACGACACTGTGCGGATGCCAGGGGGTCAACGGCGGCGGCTGGGCCCATTACGTCGGCCAGGAAAAAGTCCGCCCCCAGGCGGCCTGGGCCCAGATCGCCTTTGGCTTGGACTGGAAGCGGCCGCCGAGGCAGCAAAACGGAACGTCGTTCTATTACTTTGCCACCGACCAATGGCGATATGACTGCCTGGACTCCGGTCATTTGCTTTCGCCTTTGGCGGACACAGAGAAGCATCGGCATATGGCCGATTACAATGTGATTGCCGCTCGATTGGGCTGGCTGCCGTACTACCCGCAGTTTAACTGCAACCCCATCGAGTTGTGCAAAGAAGCTCTTCAGCAAGGCGCGGCATCCGACGAAGACATCATCGCTTTTGCCGTGGACAGGATCAAAAGCGAAAAGATTCGGTTTTCCATAGAGGATCCCGACAACCCGGTCAACTTTCCCCGGGTTCTCTTTTTCTGGCGCGCCAACGTTCTTGGGGCCAGCGGCAAAGGCCATGAATATTTTCTCAAACATCTGTTGGGAGTCGAAAATGCGGTTTTCAATCAAGACAGCGATGTCCGGCCCCAAGAGATCAAATGGCGGGACCCGGCCCCGGAGGGCAAACTGGATTTATTGGTGACCATGGAACTTCGCATGTCCACCAGCGCCCTGTATTCCGATGTGGCCCTCCCCGCCGCCGGATGGTATGAAATGCACGATCTGAACACTACCGACATGCACCCCTTTATCCATCCGTTCAACCCGGCCGTGGACCCGCCATGGGAAACGCGGACCAACTGGGATCAGTTCAAGACCATCGCCAAAAAGTTCTCGGAACTTGCGGCTGTTCATCTCGGCGAAATGAAAGACCTCGTGTCCACGCCGTTGATGCACGACACCCCCGGCGAAATCGCCCAGCCCGTGGTCAAGGACTGGAAAAAAGGTGAAACAGAACCCATCCCCGGGAAAACCATGCCGAATCTTGCGGTGGTCACCCGAAATTTCCCGGACACTTACAAAATGATGACCGCGCTGGGCCCTCTGGTCGTAAATGCGGGGGTGGGGTCCAAAGGCGTCTCTTGGTCCGGGAAAGAAGAATACGCCGAGCTTAAGGAAATGCTGGGGGTGGTGTCCGACCCCGGTGTCAGTCTGGGGATGCCGAAACTTGAAACCGGAAAACAGGTTGCCGAGACCATCCTGAAACTGGCGCCGGAAACCAACGGCGAGACCGCCGAAAAATCCTGGCATGTTCTCGAAAAAAAGACCGGCCGGTTTCTGAAACATTTGAGTTCGGCAAGAAAGAGCGAAAAATATTCATTTGCCGACATCAGCGTTCAGCCCCGAAAAATTATTACATCACCGGTGTGGAGCGGCATCGAATCCGAAGATCGGCGGTATTCGCCCTTTGTAATCAACATCGAAGAAAGAGTGCCCTTCCGGACGCTCACCGGCAGGGCTCAATTTTATCTGGACCATTTGTGGATGCGCGATTTCGGTGAAAACCTGCCGCTCTTCCGCCCGCCCCTGGATATGCGGGCGCTGGGGTCCACCCTCATAGACCGGGAAGAACGACCGGAGCTTATTCTCAATTACCTGACCCCGCATTCAAAATGGTCCATCCACAGCACCTATTCCGACACGCTCACCATGCTCACCCTCTTCCGGGGCGGGGAAGCGATTTGGATCAACAATGATGACGCCGAAAAAATAGGCGTGAAAGACAATGACTGGCTGGAATGTTTTAATACCAACGGCGTGGTCGTGGCAAAAGCCGTGGTCAGCCATCGCATTCCGCCCGGAAAGGCGTTTATGTACCATGCCCAGGAGAGGCTGATCAACACCCCGGGATCCCGAATGTCCGGTCAGCGGGGCGGCACGCATAACAGCGTCACGCGAATCGTCGTCAAACCGACCCACATGATCGGCGGGTACGCCCAGCTCAGCTATGGATTTAATTATTACGGAACCGTGGGTTCACAAAGAGACGAAATAATCATCGTCCGAAAAGCAGGGGAGATCGATTGGTATGAAGATTAAAGCGCAACTGGCGATGGTGTTGAATCTGGACAAATGTATCGGCTGCCACACCTGCAGCATACCTTGCAAGAATGTGTGGACCAACCGTGAAGGGGCCGAATACATGTGGTTTAACAACGTGGAAACCAAACCCGGCATCGGATACCCGCGCAAATGGGAAAATCAGACGATCCATAACGGGGGCTGGACGTTGAAAAACGGCCAACTGAGGCTGAAAGCCGGTGAACGGCTGCACAAAATGGTCAACATTTTCCACAATCCGGATTTGCCGACGGTGGATGAATACTATGAACCCTGGACCTATGATTATGGCAGACTGATTTCCAGTCCCGGCAAACGGCATCAGCCGTCCATTCGTCCCAAATCACAAATTACCGGTGACCCCATGCAGATCAAATGGGGTCCCAACTGGGAAGATGACCTGGCGGGTGTCAGCGAAAGCGGAATCCACGATGTCAACTTTGCCCGCCTCGACCATCGCATCTATCTGGCCTTTAAACACGTATTCCTTTTCTATCTTCCCCGGCTGTGCGAGCATTGCTTGAATCCCGCGTGCATCGCCTCATGTCCTTCGGGTGCACTCTACAAACGAGAAGAAGACGGCATCGTGCTGGTGGATCAGGAACGGTGCAGAGGATGGCGCTATTGTGTCTCGGGCTGCCCGTACAAAAAGGTGTATTTCAACTGGAAAACCGGTCGATCCGAGAAATGCATTTTCTGCTATCCCAGGATCGAAGCCGGGATGCCGACACTCTGCGCCTTCTCTTGCGTAGGCCGGATCCGGTACGTTGGAGTGGTGTTGTATGATGCCGACAAAATACGGACCGCGGCTTCTGCAGACCCTCCGGCCTCGCTGTACCGTGCTCATTTGGATATCTTGCTGGACCCTGATGATCCCGAAGTGGCACATACCGCAAACACCCAGGGGATTTCGCAAAATTTTATCCAGGCAGCACGGCAATCTCCCGTATTTAAGCTGGCAAAGTCCTGGGAACTGGCCCTCCCCCTTCACCCGGAATTTCGCACGCTGCCCATGGTGTGGTATATCCCGCCGCTGAGTCCCATTGCCGAGCATGTGGATCCGCCGGACCAGATGGACGCCATAGACCGGCTTCGAATTCCCGTTGCCTATCTGGCAAACCTGCTGACGGCCGGTGACGAAACGCATATCCGGAAGGTACTTAAACGTCTTGCCGCCTTGAGAAATTATATGCGGTCCATCCGGGTGGAAAAGTCCGCGGACGAGAAAATATTGCAACAGGCCGGACTCACGCGGCAAACTGCCCGGGAAATGTATCAATTGCTGGCCATTGCCAAATACGAAGAACGTTTTGTTGTTCCGACCCGCACCGGCATCGACGGCATGCAGCGGTTTCACGACCAGGGGACTTGCGGCTTTTCGAAGGGCGTACCGCAAGCATAGGGCATAGAGCAAAGGGCAGAGGGAAAAGGACCAGAGGACGGAGGACGGACGACAGAGGACAGATGACCGATGGACGACCGCTTCGCTCGGAAGATGGACGATGGAAGAAAGCAAGCGAGCAAAGGTCAGAGGACAGATGACGGACGATGGAGGACAGATGACAGACGACAGACGACGGAAGAAAGCAAGAAGGTGAGAAGATTAGAGGGTTAGATATTTGGGAAGAAGATATAGGGAAGAAATTTAGAAGATGAATAAGATACGAACCTGGAGAAGGAACAAGAGTTAATGACCGAACAACTAAAAATTCAGATGAAAATTATATCTTTACTGCTGCAATATCCGGATGAAGGGCTCAGGCGGTCCTTGCCTTCATTTGAAGCATGTGTAGAGCACTTGCCCCACTCGTCCGCCAGGGATAAATTGGTTCAATTTATTTCTTATCTGCGGGCAACGCCTCTTCTTAGACTTCAAGAAACCTATACCGAAACATTCGACCTCGATCCGTCAACGTGTCTGAACCTGACCTATCATCTTTTGGGAGACGGCGAAAAACGGGGAAACATCATGGCCGGTCTGCAGCAAATCTACTTTGAGGCGGGTTATGAAACAATTGCCGGAGAACTGCCTGATTATTTACCGCTAATGCTGGAATTTTTATCTGAATGCCCGGATTCCTGCGGCACCGGCATGTTGTGGTCATATCTCGGATCTGTTGAAAAACCGGCCGGTTGCTTAAGAAATTCCGGCAATCCCTATTCACTGTTGCTGGATGTCGTCGGGGATATTGTCCGGGAGGAAGGACGGAGGCCGGAAGACAGAGGACGGAGGTCGGAGGTCGGAAGAAGATTAGAAGATTAGATAGAATAAGAATAAAATTGCAGGAGCAAAGCGACACCTTCAATCATCAATCAACATTCATCAATCAACAATCCCAAAAAGAGTCTTCGGCTGCCAAAGACCGGGATTCGGAAGTTAAGAAGAAGAGAAAATAGAGCGGGGTCAAAAGATGAATATTTCAAACACTTTGGCGTTTCTTGTTTTTCCGTATTTGATGCTTACCCTTTTTGTGGTCGGCCATACTTATCGCTATGTAACTGATTTGTTTGGATGGAACGCGAAATCCAGTGAATTTTTGGAAAAAAAACAGCTCTTCATCAGCGCCACCCTATTTCACTGGGGGATATTGTTGACCCTTTTGGGGCATGCCGGAGGGCTCCTGATCCCTCAAAGGGTCTTTGACGCCGTTGGCATCAACGGCGACACCCACACCATGATTGCCTATTATACCGGCTGGGCTGCCGGCGGCGCTGCATTTGCCGGGGTTGTTCTTCTGCTTTTGCGCCGGATCACCCGCAGGAGAATACAAGTGACGACCAGTGTGAATGACTACGTTACTCTGATCGGATTGACTCTCGTCACCGGACTCGGTTTCTACAACGTAATTTTCGGCCACTTTTACGTTCTGGATTCCGTGGCGCCGTGGATTCGAAGCATTGTGACATTTTTCCCCGAACCCGATCTGATGATGAAAGTCCCCTTGAGTTACAAGATTCACATTCTCAGCGCGCTCGCATTACTCGGCTTTTCTCCCTTCAGTCGTCTCGTCCATATTTGGAGCGCTCCGTTTACCTATTTTTTAAGGGGCAGGATTGTCTTTCGGCGGAGTGTTATGGATTTTTGAATAAAATCGTGTAACGATTTTATGAAACGCGGCTATGCCGCTTGGTTTGTTGAAAGGCTGGAGATTTTAATATAAAAAAAGGTTCAAAAATGGATGAAAATGTTTGTTATGCCAAAGGTTCCCCCCGGATAGCGTTGATCTGGATCACCCTGGCATTTTTCGGCGGTTTTGCAGGGGTTTCCGCATACGGCCCCATTGTCGCCAAATTAAAAGACGCCATGGCGCTCAGTCCGTTGTCCATCGGGTTGCTCGCCGCATGTCCGGCGCTGACCGGCTCATTGCTCAGAATCCCGTTCGGCGCCATGGTGGATCGAATGGGCGGGAAAAAGCCGATTCTAACCCTTTTGGGACTGGCAGTTGCGGGAATTGCCGGGATTACGATACTTTTCAGCCTGTCGCCCGCCCCAAAACCGTCCTACTTTCCGTTCTTCCTTGTTTTCGGTATCTTGTGCGGCTGCGGCATTGCCGTATTCTCTGTGGGCATTCCGGCCGTCTCCTATTGGTATCCGCAGAAAAGCCAGGGCACTGCCCTTGCTGTCTACGCCGGCCTGGGGAATCTGGCACCCGGCCTCTTCGCCCTGCTGTTACCCCTTATGGCGGTTTCGCTGGGATTTACCTTCTCATACGTGCTCTGGTTCGGATTGCTTTTACTGCTGATCGTGCTGGTCTTTATCTTTATGAAAGATGCGCCCTATTTCCAGTATAAGGAAATGGG
>JBAUWG010000028.1:0-11235 GCA_049583675.1 Desulfobacterales bacterium
GCCGCATCCGGTTATTGCTCGGTAAGCGCTACCCCGGACTGGTTCGCCGGACGCTCCCTTTGCTTCACCAGGAAGCGTTTCAAATGATCAGCCAAAACACGCCGGTGGATGCAGTTTTTCTATTATACCTTAATATAGGACTCGACCTTGCTATTAAACAGTCCAATGACGTTGATGAAAGAATTTCGTCTGTTGTCGCTGAAATCGAGCAGCAATTCAAAACAAAAATGGCTTCTGACCAAACCATTGAGACCTGTGCCGAGTTGGTGAACGCGGCCTATGCGTATATCGACCGACTGCTCAACACATCCGGACATACTCAAGACTTGAAAAAGAACTACTCACCATTGAAAACCCCCTTTGGAAGGAGATTGCGGCCCGATCTGTTTTATATGTCCCATCGAAAGATTGAACAAACGGCGGCAACATTGACGGCCCAGCTGACGGGCAGGGGATACACGGTATACAAGTCGGATATCCGTCGGAAATTGATCGCGAACAAAGGGATGATTTCCCATGAAGATATTCAGTCGATGCTTTTACAGCATCAAACCAAAAACAACCCGGAACTGCCGGAACCTGAAACATCCGTTGATTTATCTTGGCTGGATCTTTCTCTTTTGCTGGATGCCGGGGCCCGTGTGCCGGTGCTCGGCGATGACGAAATCGGACCGGTCTTCTGGTATAAAGAATGGGATTGCCATCTTAACGATTATCTTTCATCCCACGTCAGGGTGGTGGATCGCAGCATATCCGAATCATTCGGCGGCTTTTATAACCGAACATTGAAACAATACAGCGGACTGGTTCAACGCATTCGCTACGCCTTTGAACTGTTAAAACCCGAGGGACTGATGCGATTGAGACAATGGGTGGAAGGAGACGCGTTTGACTACCGGGCGCTTTTGGATTTTGCGATAGACAAAAAAGCCGGAAAAATTCCCTCGGATCGGCTCTATATCAAACATATCAAACAGACAAGAGATGTGGCGGCCGTGTTGCTGGTGGATCTTTCCCGGTCCACCGCCAACGCGGTTTATAACTCGGAATCGACCATACTTCATGTTGAAAAAGAAGCCATCGTGCTCTTTTGCGAAGCCCTTCAGGTGGTGGGGGATGTGTTTGCCGTCGCCGGTTTTTCAAGCACCGGGCGGTTGGGGGTTGATTATTTTAAAATCAAAGACTTTGAGGAAAACCTGGACGATACGGTGAAGCGTCGCATCGATGCGCTGTCGCCCCAGCGGAATACCCGGTTAGGCGCCGCCATTCGGCATACGGCGTGTCAGCTTGAGGCCGTCCCTTCAAAGGTTCGCCTGCTCATCGTACTCAGTGACGGATTTCCAAATGATGCGGACTACAAACATCAATATGCCATTGAAGATACGAAAAAATCCATATTGGAAGCCCGTTCGAAAAACATATTCACCCATGCCATCACCATTAATTTTGCCGGTGATCCCAAACTGGATGATCTTTACGGAAACGTTCATCACAATGTCATCTCCGACGTTCGCGAACTTCCGGATAAGTTGCTGCGTATTTACGGCAGCTTGACACGGCATTAGATATTAAGTTAAGTGTTTCGTTTCCGGCATGCGAGTTTATTGACAACGCCTTGAACACGCATTAATGTCATGGGTGCTTAAAATAATTTTTTAAAAGCCGGGCAGAGTCTTTTCAGACCCTGGTTTTTTATAGGAATTGAGATGAAACGCGTTCACAATCAGGAAAAAGAACAATTTAAGAAACTGTTTCAGCAGGAAAATATCGATGAATTCGAAGATCGGTTCCAGATTCTTGAAGTATTTCTTCAAACCGAACGCCATATTACCGTGAGCGAGATGGTTCAGCTCCTCGATGATAACGGATATTCATTTACGCCCGATTTTGTGAGAAATACCCTAAACATGATGTGCCGGTTCGGTTTTGCCCGAAAAAACAGATTCGACAATGGGGAAGTGCGGTACGAACACCGGCATTTGGGTCAGCATCATGATCACATGATCTGCACAAAATGTCGAAATATTTATGAGTTCGAAGACGGCCACATCGAAAAAATGCAGGCCCGGATCGCCGCGGCCCATAATTTTCATATGCTTCAGCACAAAATGGAAATTTACGGCATCTGTTCCAATTGCCTCAAAGATCACATACAACCCATGCCGCTGATTCATGCCAAACAGGGCGAACGAATGGAAATCAGAGAATTCAGCGGGGGGGCGGGCGCCCGCATGCGATTATCGTCCATGGGGCTGAGAATCGGAGATCGAATCGACATCGTGACCAACCTCAATAAAGGACAGATGGTGATTGCCGTGGACTACAACCGCTATGTTTTAGGACGCGGGCTTGCTGAAAAAATACTGGTGGAACCGGTGAGTATTTAGAAGCCATCACATTTGAGATGGCTTCGAAATGCGGAGATGGACAGATGTTATTGAGCGAAATGAAAGCCAAGCAAACCGCAACCGTGGTTCGCGTGGGAGGGAACGGGGCGCTTCGCAGAAGGATCCTGGAAATGGGCATTTTGAAAGGGACCCGAATTTATGTTGAAAAATATGCGCCTTTAAAAGATCCCGTGGAATTGATCGTCAAGGGTTATCATATATCACTCCGCGTTGAAGAAGCCGCACAAATTACCGTAGAATTATGACCCTAAAACGCCTTTCAATAGCCCTTGCCGGCAACCCGAATTCGGGCAAGACCACCATCTTCAACAACCTGACCGGGACACGCCAGAAGGTCGGAAACTGGCCCGGCGTCACCGTTGAAAAAAAAGAAGGCACCATCAAACAATCCGGGTACGAGCTGAAAATAGTCGATCTCCCCGGGACATACAGTTTAACCCCCTTTTCCATAGAAGAAATTGTGGCGCGGGATTATATCCTGGAAGAACGGCCGGATGTGGTTATCGATATCATTGACGCATCCAATCTCGAACGAAGCCTGTATTTGGCAACGCAGTTGAGAGAGATCGACTGCAAGGTATTGTTCGCCTTGAACATGGCCGATGTCGCCCGAAGCCGGGGCGTCAAAATCGATGCCGCAAAACTGTCCGAACTTCTGGCTGTTCCTGTGGTCTTTACCATCGGAAACAAAAATAAGGGCATGGAATCGCTTTTGGAAAAGGCCATCGCGCTGGCGGAATCCGACAGTGCCGCTCCTCAAAAACGAAAGGTAAAATACAGCAAAGATATCGAAGATGCCATCTCGAAAATCGAAAAAATCATCGGAAACCACGATGCCGGTACCATCCCTTACAACCTTCGGTGGACGGCCATCAAACTCCTTGAAGACGATAAAATCGTCAAAAAACGCATCCTGGAAAAAACCGTCAATATCGGTGAAACAATTCTTAAAGAAATCGACCGTCAACGTAATTTTCTCATCGACCGGTTTGATGATGATCCGGAAATCATTATGACCGACGAGCGGTATGGTTTCATCGCCGGGATCATCATGGAGGTCCTGACCACCTCCACAAAACAGCGTGTCGATATATCCCGAAACATCGATCTTGTCCTGACCAACCGGTTTATCGGATTTCCGATTTTTATTTTTTTTATCTGGGCCATGTTCCAGTTGACGTTTACCCTCGGCGCCTATCCAATGAACTGGATCGGCAGCGGAATAAAGCTTCTTTCGTCCGTGTTGGCTCACGGGCTTCCGAACAATATATTCAAGGATTTTCTGATCCAGGGCGTGATCGCAGGGGTTGGCAGCGTCATTATCTTTTTGCCGAATATTTTGATTCTGTTCTTTTGCATCGCCTTGTTTGAAGATACCGGCTATATGGCACGAGCGGCGTTTCTGATGGACAAGATCATGCACTTGATCGGGCTTCACGGGAAATCCTTTATTCCCATGCTGATGGGGTTCGGGTGCAATGTCCCGGCCATTATGGCCAGCCGGACCTTAGAGAGTGAAAAGGATCGCACCCTGACCATCCTCATTACGCCGTTTATGTCCTGTTCGGCCCGGCTTCCGGTATACATTATCCTGGCAGGCGCTTTTTTCGGCGCCAGGGCCGGAAGCGTGATCTTTGGCATCTACCTGCTGGGCATTGTCCTTTCCATCATTACCGGCCGTCTTTTCAGATCAACCCTTTTAAGGGGCGCTGACGCGCCCTTTGTCATGGAATTGCCGCCCTATCGAATCCCCATGATTAAAAGCCTGATGATCCACATGTGGGATCGAAGCAAAGTCTTTTTGAGAAAAATGGGCGGTTATATCCTTATCGGTTCCATCGTGGTTTGGACGCTTGCGGCATTTCCGCGCCATATACCTTATTCTAAAGATTATGCATCCGAAATCGAACGGGTCAAAAGATCGTATCAAGTCGAAATAGTTGCCGCCCCGGATTCTGAAAAAAGTGTCATCAAACAGAAAATGAATCTTGCGGTCTCCCGGCTTATGAGATCCAAGGCGGCTGAAAGGGCTGAAAAGTCGTATATGGGCCGTATCGGAAAGGTCATCGAACCTGTTTTTGCGCCCATTGGTATCGACTGGCGCGGCAGTGTGGCGCTGTTGACCGGTTTTGTGGCTAAGGAAATCGTGGTCAGCACCATGGGAATCCTTTACGCCGCCGACGAAAAGAACGATTCAAAAGCCCTGGAAAGCGCCCTTGTTTCCTCCGGCATGACGTCGCTGGGGGCACTGGCCATGATGGTCTTTGTTTTGTTGTACATGCCGTGTCTGGCAACTTTGGCCGCCATCCGGCGGGAGACGTCATCGTTGAAATGGATGATTTTCAGCATTTCGTACAGCACGATGCTTGCATGGATCATGGCTTTTCTGGTATATCAGGGGGGAAATATGATCGGCGCCTGAAAACGTTAGGTGAAATGTCTTTTTAAAGGCAACGGCGAATCTTAAGTGAAGAGACCCATATCATGCCAAGTTTTGAACCTGCGTATATTGAAACGTTTAAACAGGGATTACTCGCCCAAAAAATCGAATCGGCCCGGGTAATTTTAAAATTCTGCACCCTTTGTCCCAGACGGTGCAAGGTGGACCGGACTGCCGGTGAGACCGGTGTATGCAAAACCGGTGAAAAGGCAGTTGTTTCAAGTTTTAATGCGCATTTCGGGGAAGAAGATCCGCTGGTCGGAACCCATGGTTCGGGAACAATTTTTTTTACGCACTGCAACCTGCTATGCATTTTTTGCCAGAACTACGACATCAGCCATCTGGGGCAAGGCGAGGAAATTTCCGACGAACAACTGGCTGACATCATGCTTTGGCTGCAAAAAAAAGGATGCCACAACATTAATTTCGTTACCCCTTCGCATGTGGTGCCCCAGATCCTTTCCGCCCTGGACATCGCCGTTCCAAAGGGACTCTCGCTTCCTCTGGTCTACAACACCGGCGGATATGATTTGGTTGAAACGCTCAATCTTCTTGACGGTGTATTCGATATCTATATGCCGGATTTTAAATTCTGGGATCCCGCGATCGCAAAGGCAACCTGTAACGCCGAAAATTATCCTGAAGTGGCTCAAATGGCGCTGCTGGAAATGCACCGGCAGGCGGGTGACCTGGTCATCGACGATACGGGGATTGCGCAACGTGGAATCCTGCTCCGGCATTTGGTATTGCCTTCCGGGCTTTCGGGAACCCGGGAAATTATGAGATTTGTCGCCCGCCGAGTGTCAAAGAATACGTATGTCAACATCATGCCGCAATACCGGCCCTGCGGCCGGGCCGGAGACGTCCAAGAACTCTCATTTCATTTGTCGAAAACGGATTACGAGACAGCGGTGCAGGCGGCAAAAGAGGAAGGGATACTACGGCTCGATGGACGAAGACGCCGGTTTATGGTATTTTGACGGTATAAAATATTTTATGATCGTAAAAAAGATGAAAGATGGATTCACGAGTCTTTGGTGTGGTGAACGATGAAATTAGACCCAATCGACAAGACTAAAAAATTGATTGCGGGTATCGGTTCCCCGTTGATCGATATCCTGGCTCATGAGAACGATGAATTTTTGGAAAAAACCGGTGCTGTGAAAGGTGGCATGAAATACGTTGACAGGGAGTTCATCGAACAGACATTATCATACACCACCCAGAAACCTGTCATCGTACCGGGGGGATCGGCCTGCAATACCGTCGTGGGTGTCGGCAAACTCGGGGGGTCGGCACGATTTGTCGGTAAAAGCGGCTCTGGTGAGATGGCCCGTCTGTTTGAAACCGATCTGAAAAAAAACAACGTCGACGCGGCCCTTTTTAAATCATCGTCCCCCACCGGAAGGGTGCTGTCGATTATTACACCCGATGCGCAACGTTCCATGTTTACATTTCTCGGTGCGTCATCTGAAGCACAACCCGATGAAATAACTGAAGACTATTTTAAAGATGCCGCTATTGTCCACATTGAAGGATATCTTCTCTTTAATGAGGACCTCATTTTGGCGGCGTTAAAAGCCGCAAAATCCGCAGGCGCATTGATTTCCCTGGACCTTGCCAGTTTTACGGTGGTCGAGGCGTCGAAAATGATCCTTAAAGATATTGTCAATGATTTTGTCGATATCTTGATCGCCAACGAGGATGAAGCGCGGGCATTCACCGGTTATACCGACGATATAAAAGCCATCAGCGCTATGGCCCAAAACACGCCGATTGCGGCACTGAAGGTCGGAAACAGGGGAAGCTATATTTCCCATAGGGGAAAAACAATAAAAATAGACGCCATCGGGGACGGAGACGTTCTGGACACCACGGGAGCGGGCGATCTGTGGGCGTCCGGTTTTTTATTTGGACTGGTGAACGGTTACAGTTTTGAAAAATGCGGAAAACTGGGCTCCGCTTGCGGCTACGAAGTGACCCGGGTGACGGGGGCGAACATTCCGGAAGCGGGCTGGCAGAGAATTAGAATACTACTGGAGGAATAATGGCGCGAAAATCAGTTTCCCGGTCTCGAAAAAGAGACCTCACCGATCCTGACGAGTTTATCTCATTTTGGACAAAACTTTTTGATTTTGTCACCGCACATAAAGTGCCGGTCTCATGTGCCCTGGGTGCCTTTTTGATCTTGCTGATTATTGGGGCCGCCACGCTCTATTTTCTGAGACAATCCGAGAACAAAGCTTTTTCCCTGCTTCAAGACGGTATCGCCAAATATCAGACAATACTCAAAACCGAAGGCCCGGACAAAGCATACAAGGGTGCCGAGAAAGATTTCCAACAAATCATCAAAAACTATCCCCAAAGACAGGGGGGCATCCTGGCAAGACTTTATTATGCCGATATGTGTTATGCCGCCAAGGATTATGATAAGGCCATAACCCTTTACAACCCGCTGCTAACAGAACTTAACGAGGAGCCATTTCTTAAAAACCTCGTCTTAAACGGCCTGGGGTATTGTTATGAAGCAAAAAAAGATTATAAAAGGGCCTCGGGTTATTTTGAGATGGTGGCCACTGCTCAGGGGTACCCTATGAAAGATGAAGCGCTTTTCAATTTAGGTGAGATGTATGCTGCCATCGGAAATAAAGAGAAAAGCATCAATGCTTTCAAGAAAATTTTATCCGACTATCCCGAGTCGATATATACCGAGATTGTCAAAGAAAAAGTATCAGAAAATTCGTAGCTGTGCAGGTTTTTTTGAAACAAATCAAAAAAAAATGACCAATGGACGTTTTGCCATTGGTCATTAAGGAGGAAAAACAGATAAAGAAATTATTAGGTTTGAAAATGGTTAATGCAATTTTCCTGCCAAAAATTTTAGCAGGCCCCGACATTTTTTTTATTAATTCATTTATACTGCAATATTAAACAGTTAAAAAATATGTCCGCTGGCGGATTTCCTGCTGTCTTTCCCGTGATATTACGAATCGAATTCAAAAATGTTCAAAATTTTGAACGCCGGCCATGGCCAAACAACACAACCCATTAATTTAACTGATATTTTGTAGCAACTCCATACTGTTCAAAAATTTGAATCATCATCTCCGGTTTAAACATAACCAATTGAATTAAATACTATTATGTTAACATCCCTTTTGTTCAAGTTTTTGAACCGACCTCCAGTTTGAACTTTTTTATTTTCCAGTTTAGACCGCTTTTGCCGATTCCGAGCAATTCCGCTGCCTGGGATTGCACATTGTTGGTTAATTTCAGTGCTCTCTCGAGCATTTTTTTTTCGATCATCGCCAGTGTTTCATCCAATTTCGCATTTGCGGGAATACTTTCAATATCCAGAGAATTATCGATACTGTTTTTAAATTCTTTCGGAAGATCAGACACTTTGATTGTGCGGCTCTGGCATAACACCATGGCCCTTTCAATAACATTTTCCAATTCGCGGACATTCCCCGGCCAACTGTATTCGTAAAAAAGTCGTTTTACCTCCGGATCAATACCGGTTATCGAAATATCGGACTTTCGCTCGTCCTTATATTTGCCGATGAAATGATCCACCAGAAGACCCAAATCTTCTTTTCGGTCTCTTAAAACCGGCAAAACAATGTGTACCACGTTCAAACGATAATAAAGATCTTCTCGGAATTCTCCGTACAGCATCTCATCTTTGAGACGTTTGTTCGTAGCGGCAATAATTCGAATATCCACCGGTATCGGTTTGACACCCCCGACCCGTTCAATTATTTTGTCCTGGAGTACTCTTAATAGCTTTACCTGCAAATTCGGGGAAAGTTCGCCGATTTCATCAAGAAATAGTGTACCGCCGTCCGCCATCTCAAAGCGGCCTTTTTTCATGGCCACGGCGCCGGTAAAGGCGCCTTTTTCGTGACCGAAAAGTTCACTTTCAAGCAGATTTTGGGCCAGCGCACTGCAGTTTACCGCAACGAAGGGTTTATCACGCCGTAAGCTGTTAAAATGAATTGATTTTGCAACCAGTTCCTTGCCGGTGCCGCTTTCACCTTCGATCAATACCGTGGCGCTGGCAGGTGCAACTTTTCGTATGGTTTCGAAGACATCCTGCATCACCTTGCTTTTTCCGATGATATTTCCGAAACTATATTTTAACGTGACGGCATCCCTGAGCTGCCGATTTTCTTTGACAACCCGATGCATGCCGACCGCCTTGTTGACATATATAATCAATCGATCATTATCAAAAGGCTTGAGGATATAGTTGTAAGCCCCTTTTTGCATGGCCTCGACCGCCTTATCCACCGTGCCGTGAGCGGTCATCATAATCACCGGGAGATCCTGATCTTTGGCCTTGATTTTTTCTAAAAGCTCAATACCGTCCATGGACGGCATCTTCATATCGGTCAGCACCAGGTCGATATCGGTGCCGGCCAGGATTTCGAGCGCGTCACGACCGCTGTTCGCCGTGAAGGTTTCGAATCCTTCCTCTTCGAGGATTGCACTCAAAATCAATGGATAATTTTTTTCATCATCCACGATCAGGATCGTTTCCATAACTATACTCTCTGATTGACGGGCAACACGATCGCGACACGGGACCCGGCATCCGGCTGATTGGTGATGCTCACGCTTCCCTCATGGGATTCAACAATGTTTTTCACGATGCCCAGCCCCAGTCCGGTTCCTTTCGCTTTTGTGGTAAAAAAGGGATCCCATATCTTCTCCAACAGATCTTCAGGAATGCCTTCACCCTCGTCTTCAATCACGATGGTCACTAAATGATCAGCCGAATGTATGTTTACATGGATAATGCCGCCCCCGGGCATTGCCTGCATGGCGTTGATCAGGATGTTCAGAAACGCCTGGTAAAGCATATCCGCATCAGCCGCAATTTCCGGAAGATTTTCGTCGTAATGCTTTTCGATGGTGTACCCTTCCTGTTTGATCTGAGCTGCCAGGAAAGTGATGTTTTTTTCAAGAATATCCTCTATGTTACACGCCGTAAGGTTTGGGCTTTTAGGTTTTGCGAAATTTAAAAAATCGGTGATAATATTATTGAGTCTAATGGATTCTTCAATAATGATATTCGGAATGGTATTGGAAGGATCGAACTTGGCCATTTTTTTCTTCAACAGTTCCGACGAGCTCTTTATGATACCCAATGGATTTCGAATCTCATGGGAAATCCCCGCCACCATTTCACCCAATGTGGACAAGTGCTCGGCGCGGTTTAAGCGTTCGATGAGTTTGAGTCTCTCCTGGGCGCGCTTTTCGATGATACCTTCTCCCCGTTTGACGACAAAAAGCAGCACTAAAAAAAGAACGCCCATCACCACTGAAGCGGTAACGACGACCCGGATCTGAAAATCAAAAATTTCTTTATAATCCTGGGTTAAATCCTGTACGATTTCAACGACTCCGAGAACCGGACCGGATATCCTGGAGAGCGGCTGTTCCGCACGCAAAGGGGCAAATGTAATTAATCGACTGTCTTGGGGGAATCCGAGCAAGATTTCAAACCAATTGCCGTTTTGGATAAGATTTGAAGTAAATTTGCCTTTAAGCGCATCGTGATATCCTTTGCCACCGGCATTTTCCTTGCCAATCACCGAATGGTCGAAACTATATGAAATCGTGTTGTCCATATCGTATATATTGACCATATCGATCTTAAAACTGTGGAGTGTGCTTCTAACGACCTTATCCATTCGTTCAAACTGTTCTTCGTCGCTGAGTTGAATCTTTCCGAATTTTAACGCAACCGGAATAACGAACTGTAAAAAAACCTGATGATTAAGATTTTCGATCAGAACGCGGGCATACTCCTCGCTTTTTTTTTCCTGCATGGTCTTTGCCCAATGTGTATTGAGCAAAGAAAAAACCAGCGTGCCGATAAATATGAGGATCAGGCTGGTAAAGGTAAAATATTTGACCAACCTGAACGGCTTTACCGTTTCTTCTGTTAAGTGGCGGTTCATAAACTTCGATTAAAGTTCCGATGGAGTGATGCCGATAGGGTATGTATTGATCACTCCAAATGCAATTGAACAACGGATTAAACAAACTAAGCGATTGACTTTCATTCATATACGTTACATATGCTGTTAAAGTCAAGGCATTGCTTTATTTTCACCGGCGCTGTAATGCTCGTTTCGGGGCAAAAGGTGTAAACCATATGGTTGAAGGAATTATTTTATTGTGCTTATCGAATCTTTGATTATAGAATACTACATATGGTACTTTCATCAGGGGAACTACCAAATAAAATAATTAATTAAAATTTATCTATAATTATGCATAAAATTCTTGAGTTCCTTGTTAATATAAGGTACAATGATCAAAATTATAAATAATGCTTCATTTCTTCATACGAATGTATGGCGGTATCTCTTATGC
>JBAUWG010000029.1:0-1973 GCA_049583675.1 Desulfobacterales bacterium
AAGGTCCGGACGAAGCTGGTTGCTGGATTCAGAAATTTTGATTGAGAGGCAGGCTTCGGATATCTCTTTTTCGCTGCCGGCAAGGGTAAATGCCCTTTCGATTTCATTTTGCAGCTCGCGGACATTACCGGGCCAATTATAGGAAGAAAGCAATTCCAGGGCCGTCGATGTCAGGCGGGGTATCGGCCTTTTGAATTTTTTGGCGAATTGCTCGAAAAAGTGCGCCACCAGCAAAGGGATATCCTCTTTGCGCTCTCTCAGTGGCGGAATGGTGATCGGAAACACATTGATCCGATAAAAAAGATCCTCGCGAAAATTGCCCCGTGCCATCTCCTCTTCCAGTTTGCGGTTGGTGCAGGCAATGATTCTTACATTGACTTTGATGTAGTGCGAACCGCCGACGGGTCTGAATTGTCCGTCCTGCAGGACTCTAAGTAGTTTTACCTGCATCGTCCGCGACATCTCCCCGATCTCGTCCAACAGGACCGCCCCGCCGTCTGCCATCTCAAAAAGCCCTTTCTTGTCTGATATGGCGCCGGTGAAAGCGCCTTTTACATGGCCGAAAAGCTCACTTTCCAGAAGGTTCTCGGCTAACGCTCCGCAATTTTCGGCAATGAAAGGCTTGTTCTTCAAAGGCCCATTGTAATGAATAACTTTGGCGATCAGTTCTTTGCCGGTGCCGGTTTCACCCTGGATTAAAACCGTTGTGGTTACATCGATAACCTTCTCCAGCAGTGAAAAAAGCTGGCGCATCGAGCTACTTGAGGCAACCAATCCCTGAACTTCGAAGCGGCTCTGAACTTCGGACATGAGTCTGCGATTTTCAGCTTCCAATGAAGTCGCATACTGCTTGAGGAGCCCGTAATGCCTTGCATTTTCAACTGCCATCGCCAGGGTTACCGCGAGAATCTCAAGCAGCAGGGAATGCTTTTTCGTAAAACTGCCTTCCAACTTGTTGATCGCATACAGGACGCCGATAATTCCCTTGGGAGTTCTCAGCGGCACACAAATCATGGACCTGGTGCGAAGGCCTTTTTGCAAGCTAAATTCTTTATAAATTCTTTCATCCTTGGAGGCGTCCGGAATTAAAACAGTCCTGTTGTTGCGCAACACCCAGCCGGCGACGCCGAGATGATCCGGAAAATGCATTTTCTCAATATCGTTATGCTTTCCATCTTGCTGCATTTCCACAGTTTGAAGGAAGTAAAACATCTTCCGATCCGGTTCATGCAGGGCGAGCGAAGCACCGTCAATTTGAAAAACCTCCTTTATCCTGTGCAAAACCAGGCGCAGCATTTCATCAAAATCCTTGATGGCGTAAATGGAGGTGGATACCTCATAAAGCAGGTTGAGATCTTCCCTGCTAAAGGCCGTCGACATATCCAGGGGGTTCGGCATAACTATATATCCTTCAGAGTGTGGGTCGGGTGAATGTAAATTACATTTACACTGGATATTGGATCAGGTAAAGAAAAATTACAGAAGATGTAAACTTAATTGCCGGTAGCATCTTGAACCGGCATCGCACTCTTACACGACGGTAACCCGGATAGAAACATTTTTGTAATACACCAGCCAAGGATCTTAATCTCAACTGCCGGCCTTCTTTGTAACTGTTGCCCAAACCAACGGACACCCCTTGCAAAGCTCGGTTCCGACGTAAATTTTTCTGCTTAACGTTGCAGTACCGAAAAAGAAGGCCGGCTTTTTAATCGGAGAACTTGTCAGCTGACCGTGATTACCCGGTTTGCCAAACGGGCATAAACCCTCAACAGTTTACTTTACCTTCCCCAAAAACAGACGCTCATCCCCGCCGGAAGTGAATTTCCAAGACGTCAAACTATATCAATATTTAAAAACAAAAGTGTAATTTTATAAAATAACTATGACAAATTTGTGATAAATTATTCTTATTATAACAATAATGTCATATTTATGAAAATGCGGTTGTGGTTGGCTGGTTTATATTTTAC
>JBAUWG010000030.1:0-2541 GCA_049583675.1 Desulfobacterales bacterium
GATCAAAGATCGTCGCTTTTAAGACTTCTTTATTTTCTGAAGATAAAAAATCGTAAAAGTATCTGCCGATCACCTCGTCACAGCGATAGCCGGTGATGTCTTCTACAAGAGGGTTTGAATAAATATACCTGCCTTGGCCGTCCATCTCCCAGACCCAGTCCGATGTGTTTTCAGCCATGTCCTGAAATCGTTTTTCGAATTTTAAAAGAGATTGCTCAAGTCTGTTTTTTTGAATCACTTTTTCAATGACGGCGGGAAGCAAGGTAAAAAAATTCCTGGACTTGACCAGATAATCGATCGCTCCCAATTTCATGGCGCGGACAGCGATATTCTCGTCTCCCTGGCCCGTAATCATAATCACCGGGACATCTCCGCCCTTTTGACTTAGGGTCTCCAAGAACTCGATACCGTTCATACCCGGCAGAAGGTAATCCGTGATGATGACGGAAGGAACGATGCTGTCAAGGCGGTCAAGGCATGTGGTGGCATCCTGAAAATGATAGACCGAGGCGTTCGGAAATTCATTGGCGATGGCCCGCTTCATCAGGCTGAAATGGGCTTTCTCGTCCTCTATGATGACGAGCTTCAAGGGTTCCACTGTCAAAACTCCTAAAATTTTCCTTCGGGCGCGTAAAACAAGTTTATTCTGTTAAGACAGGCGGCTTATTGAGAATCATCCAGTAAAACTCAATTTGCATGATTTTTTCCTCAAATTCCTTGAACCCGACAGGTTTGGTCAGGTAGCTGTTGGCATAATGATTATAGGATCGGGCAATATCCTCTTCCCGTTCCGACGTGGTCAGCATGATCACCGGAATTCGTTTCAGCAATGCATCTTCCTTGATCGTCTTTAAAATCTCAATGCCGTCGATACCGGGAAGCTTGATATCCAATAAAATCAATCCGGGAAAGGGATACTTGACGTCATCTTCATATTTCCCGCGATGGTAAAGATAGTCTAAGGCTTCCTCGCCATCAGATACAGTGAAGACCCGGTTGGCGTTTCCGGCTTTTCGAATTGCGCGCCTGGTAAGTTCCGCATGGGCCGGCTCATCTTCCACAAGCAATATATCCAAGGGTTCGTAATCCATGGATTCATGCCTCCTTCCCTTTGAGGGTGAAAAAAAACGCGGTCCCTTTCCCCGGCACGGATTCCAGCCAGATGTCGCCGCCATGATGTTCGATAATCCGCTTTACGATGGTCATCCCGACGCCAGTCCCCTCTGCGGATTTTTTTGCAGCCGGGAGTCGTTGAAAAATTTCGAAAATCTTTTGATGATATCTTTTTTCAATACCAATACCGTTGTCCCGGACAAAGAATACCTTGCGGCCGTTCTGATCTATTGCCCCCACATCGATCCTGGGTGAAGGATTCTCCTTTCCGATGTATTTGATGGCGTTGGACAACAGGTTCTCCATCACCTGGCACAATCGTTCCATTTCACCATAAATCAGGGGAAAACCTTTTTCAACGTTTAATGTGACGCCGCTTTCCTTAATTTGACGTTGGAGCGTATTTAGAACTTTTTCCATGAGATCGTCAAAGAAAAATTCCGTTTTTCTTTCCGGCAACCGCCCGATGCGGGAAAGATACAGCAAGTCGGTGATCAGCAGTTCCATGTTCCGGGAAGCATCACTCATGTAATTCAGGTATTTTTCAGCATTTTCATCGATCCGGTCTCCAAAATCCTCCCGAAGGGCGCCAATAAATCCCTCGATGGTGACGATAGGGGTTTTTAAATCATGGGAAACCGTATACACGAAGGTTTCCAGTTCCGTATTTTTGTCGGCGAGTTCGGCGAGCGCGGTTTCCAACTTTTTTTCATTTTCCTTTAATGCCGTTTCCGTGCGTTTACGTTCACTGATCTCTTGAAGCGCCTGATCCCTGGCTTGCCGGTACATTTGCATCCGCTCGAGAAGAAGATGAAGGAGCAATGAGAGCAATGTCGAGATGATGAGCCCAAAAACAAGAAAGGAAACATGCCAACCCGCGCCGGACGGATAAATGAGGGCCTTTGGAACAAGATCCAGCTTCCAGATTTTGCCGGGAAACCGAATCTCCCGAAGCACCCGTAATCCATTTTTATCCGGATGATCCTCGCTTTGAATATCATTGGTGTAAATCAGTCGATTCCCTTCGTATAGACGGACCAAAAATTCACTGGAGATGTCTTTGGCCAGGCTGATATCCAAAATGCCGTCAACCCGGAATACGCCGTTCAGATAACCTTGAATCCTGCCGGAATAGACGAGCGGCAAAAATGTGTTGTAACCAAGTCCCCCCTGAATCAACTTCATACAAGGGGTTACGATATTTTGTTTAGAGTGAAGTATTTGAAATTTATTGCCAAAATGCGTATCCTGAGGTTTAAATATCGGCTTATCGATGATGCTTTCATTGCTGCTTCTGGGATAAACCCATCGAACGACGCCCGCAGGATCAATCCAGTTGATTCACATGAAACCGGGGTGATGGGAATAAAACACCTGGGCAAAATCAAGAAAACGCGTTCGGCTGAAATCCGGCGGAACCCTCTCAAC